>SHZY01000016.1 GCA_009692065.1 Gemmataceae bacterium | reverse complement strand
AAAACAGTTACCCAACGGGCATCAAGGTCACCGACGACGAACTGGCGTCGGTGAATCTTCGCCCAGCAAAGTTCCACGGCGAGTGGAACTATACCATCAGGCCGTCCGGATGAAGTTGTAACACTAATCGCCGGACAGCCCCTTAGCTGTCCCACGCCAACCGGGCAAGTCGTCTTCACGTACAGTGTCTCGGGAGGGACACCGATGCCGTTAGGCTCTGCCCAGGTGGGGCCTGACGGAACGGCCGGGGTCCCCGTTCAAAGCGATTTGTTGGCCGTCCCAGGAGTGGTGGTCCAGGCCTCCTATTCGGGGGACGCCTTCTTTACGGCTGCTGCAGCCGCTGACAACGGCCAGATAGGTCAAGCTGTCGCGGCAGATCCCCCGGTCACCAATCCCAATATTCCGGCGAACGCGCAAAACCTTACGGTGGTGATTGTTTGCGGAAGCACCGGGGCGCAACGAGCCCAGTGGCGCGACTCTGCGAGGCGGTATTACGGCGCCGGCGCATACATCATCACCAACGTTCACACCGTTGAAGGCCTCGGGGCCGAATTGTCTCAACTCCCTGCGGGTAGCGTCTCACGCTTGGTGATCGGGGCACATGGCTGGGGGGGAGTAGTCCGTTTGGATCCCGCGAATAATCTAAATACGATAGATCGCGCCGACAACGCGGCCGCGGCGGCGCGGGTTCGAGCGGCATTGGCCAACAACGCGCTCGTCGATCTGCAGTATTGCGGCGCCGCCGCAACGTGGAGCGGCGTATCAGGATTAGACAGGATGCAAGCCATCGCGACGGTACTCCGCGCTCGAGTACGTGGGGCATGGGATATCATCAATACCTGGAACGACCCAGACGTGCTATGGGCTGTCGTCGATCCATCATGAGGAGGAGAGGCTGTGATTTGCAAGAAAATATTCCTTGCTCTCGCTACATGCGGTTCCATCGTTACCGTCTGCGGCGTGTACCTGGCATCTACGGGCAATCGCCTCCAATTGCATGACGGTCCAGTTCGACCCGCGGACGCCACCGTAGTGGCTGGAGCGGAGCATGATATCGGCCGGATGTTTTTTTCCCCTGACGGAAAACAACTGGTTGGCATAGGAGTGGTCCGCAATTCAAAGGTGGGGATCATCGATTTTTGGGACACGCAATCCAAGAAATTGGTGCATTCGGTGGAACAGCCGTCATTTGCAATGGACGGGGCGCTTAGCCCAGACGGCAAACGCGTCGTCACCGTGGGGTGGGACAAGAAGATACGCATCTATGCCGGCCCGCCGTGGAAACTCGAACACATCTTCGACGATGTGTCCCGCTCTCGCCAATTGGCCATGTTCCCGGATGGGAAACGACTTCTTTGCGGCACTCAAACCATGAAGGCGGGTGGGCAGATTTGGAATCTGGAGACACAGAAGGCCACGCCTCTTGTCGCACTTGACAAACTCGAGTACTTCGGGATCAAGGGTGTGGCCGTGTCCAAGGACGGCAAGCGGTTTGCAATTGCCTACCCCGGTGCTGTGACACAAATATGGGACGCGGAAGCAGCCCGAGTTATCGGCCGGCTGGAAATTGATGAGGGGAAGCCCGTCCATGGGGGGCGAACTTTTTTTTAGCGTGGCGTTTAGCCCCGATGAGAAAACCATCGCGGCCAGCTTGCACTCGCAAGAGCAGATTGTTAGCATCTGGGACGCCAAAACCTTCAAGAAGCTCCACGATTGCACCGGGTTGGATCGCACTTCTATTCCCGAGCACCCGGTTCTTTATTCGCCGGATGGCAAGCTGGTTATTTCCGTCGCGCTGCCGTTCCTAGAGAAAGAGCCCGATCCGGCTAAAATCTTCATTTGGGAGGTGGCGACCGGAAAACTGCTTTATCAGTTCCGTTCGCAAGGAATCGGTACGCAGATCGCTCTGTCCCGCGATGGACGGTGGCTGGTCCACAATGGTGGCGGTACGCCACGTTTCTGGGATTTCGAGAAAATTCGCCGCGAAATCGGGAAATGACACGGTGTAAATAAATACGGTTGCACAAGCGACGCTAATTGACCGCCTATGCCGATTTTTCCGACAATACTACCCGCTTGTTAACTAATCACACGCCGTTTACAGAGTTCCTCTCTAGCCTGTTGCATGCCGCGAACGAACCGCTACAATGTTGCTTCGTCTGAGGGCGTGATGCGTGCTTCACGGCCTCCCCGCGTGTTCGTCGGGAACGCTGAAAGGGTCGTCGAGATGGAAAAATGGCTTTGCTGGGGATCGCTAGGCGTCTCCGGCATCTTACTCCTACTTTTCCTGTTGGATATGCTGGTGAGCTTCCCTTTCAGCGGTATGGGCTGGACGGTTAACATTATCGGCATCCTGGCCGCCGGTCTCGTCGGTTGGCTCGCGTGGGAATCGTTCACGGAGATTCGTTGATCTGGCCGCTTGCTGCGTAGCAGACGCGCCAGTTGCGCACCTGCTACGCAGCAAGCGGCTCAGATGATGCCTATCAGCGCCTGGATTACCCCTTCGATTGTCGCCTCTTTCGCCTCGACAACTACCTTGTAGCCAAGACGGTTCACCTCGGCAGTCGTGACCGAGCTGATGCTGACCAGCTTGATCTCGCTCGCCTGGATGCGGCGCAAGCAAGTCGTGTCCAACCGCTCCAGCAGCGACCGGGCGATGTTGGCGCTCGTCAGCGTGACGAACTCGATCTCGCCGCGGCGCAATGCGTTCATCACCTCCTCATCCGTCTCGACGGCATCCACTTGCCAATACACCGCGATCTGCTCGACCGCGCAGACTGAACTGAGCTGCTGGCGAACGACGTCGCGGCCGCGATCGGCGCGGGCCAGAAGTACGCGCTGCTTGGGTTTTATTCGCGTCAACAATTCCGCTGCCAGGTCCTCCGATTGAAATCGCGCCGGCACGAGATCGGCGCGCAGGTGAAAGCCAAGGAGCGTTTCCGCCGTCTTCGGGCCGATCGCAGCGATTTGCAGTTTCCCGAGGGCGCGCAGATCGAGGCCGAGCTTTTCGAGCCGATTCAGGAAGGCTTGCACGCCGTTGGCGCTGGTGAAGACGAGCCAATCGTATTGCTGGAGAGTGCGGATCGCTTGATCGACCGGCGCCCAGTCAGGTGGATCGCGGATCTCGACGGTGGGCAGAACATAGGGGACGGCGCCAAGGTCGAGCAACCGCTGGACCAGCGCGCCGGCTTGATGCCGCGGCCGCGTGACCAGGACTCGCTTGCCGAAGAGCGGCCGGCGCTCGAACCAGGCCAGCTCGCGACGCAGTTTCACCACCTCACCGATGAGCAAGAGCGCCGGCGCGGTAAGGCCTTCCTCGCGCACGCGCTGTGGCAGGTCGCCCAAGGTGGCGGTCACCGTGCGCTGCAGGCCCAGGGTTGCGGCATGAACGGCGGCCGCGGGGGTCTGCGGATCCTTGCCGGCCGACACCAGCGCTGCCACGATGCGATCGATGCGCGACATGCCCATGTAGATGACGAGCGTCCCCGGGAAACGGGCGAGCACGTTCCAGTCGAGCACGCTCTCCGGCTTGTGCGGGTTTTCATGGCCCGTGACGAAGGCGACCGCGCTGGCGAAGGCCCGGTGGGTGAGCGAGATGCCCGCGAACGCCGCGGCCCCCACCGCGGCAGTGACGCCGGGCACCACCTCGAACGGGATGCCCGCGTGATGCAGGATTTCCGCTTCTTCCGCGCCGCGGCCAAAAACGTAGGGGTCGCCACCTTTCAGCCTGACGACGCGCCGACCCGCGCGGGCGGCAGCGATCATCGCCTCATGGATCGGCACCACACGTTGATCGTGATGCGGTGCGATCTCCGCGACGCAAATCTTCTCCGCCGCCGGCGCGTGTTCCAGGACGAGCGACGAAACGAGCTTGTCATAGAGAACGAGGTCCGCTTGCTGCAGGCACTCTACCGCCCGCAGGGTCAATAGTCCCGGATGGCCAGGCCCGGCGCCGACCAGATAAACGGTGGGAAGCGAGGACATGCAGATTGTTATACGCAGCCGCTTGCGGCTTTGCGCTCGTTACTGGCGGCAATTACTCTGGCCTGCTGGCGGCGAGCGCGAAGCCGCAAGCGGCGAATCAGACCGTCGGCGCTCGCCACAGCAAGCCGGGCAGGGCAATCAGCACGCCCACGCCGGCGAGAAGCACGAGATACACGAACGGATCCATCTCCGCAATGACCAGGCCGCGCAACTGGATGCTGCCGGTCTGCTCGTCAAGCACCGACTCCGTTCCGCCGACGCCGCGATGAATGAGCTTCAAGCCAATGTTCCGCTGCCGGCCATCGGCGCGTTGATTGAGGCTCGCGAACGAGATCTCATGCGATTCGCGCTGGATGCTCTGCGTGACCATTTCGAGAATCATCTTCAGCTCGCTGACATTCTTGGCCGGGAAGTACTGCCCGCCGGTCTCCTTGGCGATATGTTTGAGAACGCTTTCGTTGATGCCGTCGTCGTGCAGTGAGGAGGAAAGAAACTCGAAGATCTCGATCAAGGCGTCCTTGTTCTTGGCGTGGTAGTATTTGCCGCCGGTGGATTCAGCCATGTGGCGCATGGTCTTCTCATCGAGTTCGTGAGCGCGGCCGAAGCCGAGCAGGTAGAGCGGAACCTTCGCTTCCTTGGCGCGTTCGATGACTTCTGCGACGCGGCGGCGGCTGGAGTTGTCGACGCCGTCGGTCATGGCGATGACGGCCCGCTTGCCCTTGGGGTTGTCGGCTTCGAGCACGCAGATCGCTTCGTAGGCGGCATCGAAAAGGGCCGTTTCGCCGTCCGCTTTCAGGGTCTTGATGCTTTTCTTGAGCGTATCGAGCTCCGCCTTGTCGCGGAAGGGCCTTGGCTTACCGACGTCGGTGCTGAACGGGATGATGGAAACACGCCCGGCCGTGGACATCGATTCGACGTAGCGCTCGGCGGCGAGGTGCAAGGCTTCGATCTTCGGCGTGGTGTCGGCATCGTCGGCGGGGGGCTTCATGCTGCCGGAATGGTCGAGCGCGAGGACGGTATTGACCGGCTCAAACCTGCCCGGCTCGCCGATGCCGATCGTGTAGACGCGCACCCGTTCGTGCTTCGCCGCGGCGATGACCGCCTCGATGGTCCGTTTGCTGTTGAGATCGATGCCGTCGGTCATGAGGACGACCGCGCGATCGCGGCCGCGGCCGGCGTTGCGCAGTACGACCACGCCTTCATGGGCGGCGTCGATGTAGGCGGTGCCGCCGCGAGGCAGGATGGCGTTGATCTTGGCCAGGAGCGGCCCGCGGTCGAAGATCGGCGCCAGCGTGTCGCGGATTTCGTGATCGAACAGAATCAGCCCGCAATCGGTCGGCCCCGGCAGCTTCTTGAGGAACACGTCGGACGCGATGCGGGCCTGGTTCATGCGATCGTGTTCCCGCATGCTGCCGCTGGTGTCGAGCGTCAGCATGACGCTCATCGCCTGCGAGGCGACCGGCCTGGGCACATCGTATTCCTTGATGAAATTGCCGTCTTCCTCGAGGCGAATCTTGTATTCGCCTTCGAGCTTATCGACCTTGGCGCCGTCGAGCGTGATGCCGAAGCGCACTTTGACGTAGATGCCTTCCCTGCCATCGGGCAACTTGTTGAGTTGCTCGACATCCTTCGACGGATCGAAATCGAGCTGGTAGGGGCGCTTGGATTTCTCCGACTGCGCCGACGCTTGCCCGATGCCGATGATGAAGAGCAGTGGGACGAAGAGGATGAGCTTGCGCATGGCATGATCCTGCGAGATGGTTTCTTTCTGTTTCCCGCTTGCGGCTTAGCGCTCGCGTGTCGTCTTGCGAGCGCTAAGCCGCAAGCGGCGAAATCGGGAAGTCGGGCGCCCATTCCCACGTCGCCGATTGTACCACAGGTCCCCGCCGCAAGCTATTTTTTCTCGGCCGCCTTGAGAATATCGCGCCAGAGGGCCTTCAGCTTTTCCATGGCGGTGACGGGAGCCTTTTCCTTTTCCTTGAGTTCCTTTTCCTTTTCCTTCTTGCTCTTGCCCTTCCACTTGGTGGCGACGGCGCCATTGGCCGTGGCGGCGGCCGTCCCTTCGGTTGACGTGGAGGAGTCGGGCTGCGTTTTCTTTTTCGGCAAAAGCTTACGCTCGGCCAGGCCCCACATGCTGCTGGCGATGAAGTAGATGCACAGCCCTGCCGCGACTTTGTAAAACATGATGCCGAACAGGATCGACATGTACTTCATCATCTTCTGCTGCATTTCCTGCTGCTCGTCGGCCGCCGGCGGCATCGTTTGCGCTTGCTGGATCATCATGAAGACGACCGCGATCAACGGCAGCACATTCAGATAAGGGCCGAGGTAGAGCGCGCTCAAAAGGCCGGAGGCGTGATCCGGCACGCTGATGATCGGGATGCTCTCCGTCCAGTAGACCGACATATCGGGGGCGGACAGGCTGTCGATCCAGAAAAAACTCGCCAGCCGAAAGTGGATGCTTTCCTGCAACGCGAAATACAGCCCGAGGAAGATTGGCATCTGCAAGAAGATCGGCCAGCAACTCCCCAGCGGGTTGATGCCGTGCTTGCGGTTGAATTCACTCAAGGCCTGCATCTGCGCCCGCTGATCGTCCTTGTAGCGTTCCTTGATCTTCTTCATCTCCGGTGCCAGCTCTTGCATCTTAATGCTGAACATCGCCTGCTTGCGGCTAATCGGAAACATCACGCCGCGGACGATGACGGTGAGGACGATGATGCTCAGGCCATAGGAGCCGAAGACCATGTGCAGCTTGTTGAGGAGCCAGTGCATCAGCGTGGTGAACCAGATGATGAGCTTGGTCAAACCGATGGTGGAGAAGATCTTGCCGACCACGTTGTCGGAGCGGTAATCGGTCAGGGTGTACAGATTGAGCGTGTCGTGATAGCGGACGACCATGTCGGGGTCGACTTCCTTTTCGCCCGTGAACTGGGCGAGGAGGGCCGCCTTGATTGGGCCGTGGTAGAGGATGAACTGGTGCGCGGCCTTGGCGCCGGGGGCGAGCTCGATCTTCTCGCTGTTGACGCGGACGGTGATGTCGTCGAACTGCGGTTTAAGTGAAGTCCCGATGCGGACCCAGGCGGCGATGAGCTTGCTGTCAGGATCGGGAGTTTTGTAGAAACTCAGGACCGCACTTTGGTTTTCCTGGAGTTCGAGATCCTTGAAGTGGTTCTGCGTTCGAGGCAGCAGATGGTACTCGCGAACCTCGTTCTTGTCGTCGCGGAAGAGGATCGTGTCTTTGTTCGGGAAAATCTTGACGATGACACCGCGTTTCTCTTCGGTTTCGAGCGTCGGCCTGGCCCAGGCGAGAATCTTGTCGGGGGTGGTGCCCCCTTCGTCCTTTTTTGGCTGCTTGTCGTCGACGACGATCATCGCGGCGAAGTATTGATTGGCGACGCCTGCGTATTGCAATCGGCTGTTGCCCCTTTTGTACTTGGCTTCCGGCCAGGTATCGCCGCCCTTGCGTGCGCTGATGCGCAGCGAGTCTTCGAGGTTGCGGTGCAAGCCGTCCTCGTCAACCAAGAGGCTGATCGCATTGCGGAAGATGGAGGCATACCATTCGCCTTCGACCGCCAACCCCTTGGCGCCGGTTAGTTGGTAACGGAACGGCGTCGGCTCGTTTTTGCCCCCGCGCTGCCGCGTGTCGTGCACTTCGACGAGCAACCCGACGTGGTAATCCTTTTTCCCCAGGCGGTAGGTCTTCAGGATCTTGATGTGGTCAAGTCCCGGCACCGTCGTCGAGTAGCTGGCCTCGTGGTAACCCTCCTCGGTTTTCTTGCCTTCGAAGGCCCAGGTTTTTTCGCCCAGCCCGAGGACGGGGTTATCGTCGCCCGGCTCTTCATAGTGATACATGCGATAGGACGACGCGAATTCGTCGTCCTGGATGAGTTCGAGTGTGTGTTCGGTCGGCTTGCCGCGCCAGTCGGCTGCCTTGAATCGATTGAGCGCAACCCGGCGCACGCCGGCGCCGCGTGAGGTGATGTCCACCGTCAAATGGAACCCGTCGCCGCCGAGCGTCTCAGTCTTGGCCGGCTCGCTCTTGGGGGCGGGCTTCACTTCGGGTTTTTTCTCCGGCTCTTTCACCTTCTCCTTGGGTTTCTCCTTTTCCTTGTCTTTGATCTCGGGCTCTTTCTCGTCTTTCGGTTTTTCCTTCTTGTCGGCCTGGGCAACTTTCTTGGCGCTTGGATCGCCGGTCGGCGCGGCCAGGAAGTACCAGCCGGCGAGAACGCCGGCCGCCAGGATAACAAACACGATCATATTTCGCTGCATGGCTCAGTTCACATCCAGGAAATTCGGCAATTGCTAGCTATTCGGTCGGCGCAGTCGAATCTTGCGCCGCCGGGGAGAATCACGGTGACCAAGGGTTAGGATAGCGATTTCGCTGCGCGCGGCGCACGGGTCAGCGTCCATCGCGAAGGCGGTCGCCCAGGAAGTTGTCGAGATCGGGGATGTCGTGAATCTTCTGGACCGTCTTGTCGATGTCGTACTCGACCCGGCGGAATTTCACCTGGTTGCCATCGAGGACGACATAGCATGCACGCCAGTTGCTGTCGCGCGGCTGGCCGACCGAGCCGACGTTGATCATTGTCTTGTGTTCGTCGAGCTTGTGGACGCTGTCGATCTCTTCGGGAGACTGGAAGATGTAGGTATCGTCTTGCAAGCTTTCCATGAAAACGCCGGGGACGTGCGTGTGCCCCTGGAAGCAGTACTTGTCGATGAGGGCGAAGATGCGGTCCATCTTGCGCTGATTGTAGATATCCTCGGGGAAGACATATTCGTTGAGCGGATTGCGTGCGGAACCGTGGACAAAAAGGTAACCGTCCTCGGCAAAGGTGCGCGGGCGCTCGGCGAGGAACTCCCAGCGTTTTTCGCGTTTGGAGTGGTCTTCGCCGGAGGTTTCGAGCTGGGCACGGGTCCAGAAGATGGCGCGTTCAGCGGGGGGATTGAAACCGTCGGGATCGAACACCGCTCCCTGGTCGTGGTTGCCGAGGATGACCAGATTGCACTTCATTGCCAGGTCGATGCATTCGCGTGGATTGGGCCCGTAGCCGATGATATCGCCGAGGCAATATATCTCGGTGATGTTCTGCTTCTCAATATCCGCGAGGACAGCCTGGAGGGCTTCCAGGTTGCTGTGAATATCGCTGATGATGGCTTTCACGTTGACAGATCTCCCCGCGACGGGTCGGGCGAAACGGGGCCCGGAATGACTCATTGCACCTTCATTATATATGTATGGTTAAATTTACTGCCGGAATGCAAATCCTGTCAATAGGTTGGGCCACCGCGATCTTGCAGGTAAAGTGGCCCGGATCAGTTTATACGGCACAATCGCTACGAGCCCGCAGCGCAAGCGAGGGACGCCGGCTCCTTGTTTGCGCTGCGGGCTCCTAATCGAGCGCCCGCACAATCGCGTCGGCCAGTGCCGTGGTGGTGGCGCTGCCGCCGAGGTCGGCCGTGCGCGTCTGCCCGTCGGTGAGCACCTTTTCCATCGCACGCAGGATCCGCGCGGCTGCTTCCTTTTGGCCAACGCCCAGGAGCATATCCATCGCGGGAAGCAAGAGGGGCAGGGGATTGGCGCGATCGATGCCGATGCGTTCGCGGCCGGCGCCGTGGAAGCACTCGAAGCACTGGATGCCGTCGCCGACGTTGATGCCCGCGGTGGCGCTGATGCCGCCGACGATGCCGGCGCCCAGATCGCTGACGATGTCGCCATAGAGATTGCCCATCACCAGCACATCGAATTGCTGCGGCCTGGCGACCATTTGCATGCAGCAGTTGTCCACGATCATTTCCTTGGCCTGGAGTTCCGGAAAATCCTTGGCCGTCGCGCGGAAGGCTTCGAGGAACAAACCGTCGGCCAGCTTGAGGATGTTGGCCTTGTGGACGCAGGTAATGACCTTGCGCCCGGCCTCCTTCGCCCACTTGAAGGCAAAGCGGAAGAAGCGGAGCGACGCGGACTCCGTGACAATCTTCAGGCTCTGTACGACCCCCGGCACGACCTCGTGTTCAATGGCGGCGTACAGATCTTCGGTGATTTCGCGGATGACGAGCATGTCCACGCCTGTGAAGCGTGCGGGCAAGCCTTGCAGATTCTTGAGCGGCCGCACGGTGGCGAAGAGCTGCAGCGTGTGCCGGAGCTGGACGTTGTAGTTGAAGTTGGGCACATCGGGCGCGGGCATCAGCTTCGTTTTGAGTGCGAGCCCATTCTTGCGCACCGATTCGAGCATGGGAGCCGGGAGCGGATCGAGCCCTTGCTTGACGGCCTCGTAGCCGGCGAAGTGCTCGTCCCACGTGATGGCCACGCCGGCGGCTTCGAGCACGCGCTTGACCGCGGGCACCAGATCGTAGCCGATCTCGCCGCCTTGAATCAATGTGACGCGGAGAGGCATGGTGGTTCTCGTTTCCCCGTTTAGCGCTCGCCCGGCGCTGTCGGAACGCTGTTCGGAAAAGGTGGGACAGGATTCCAATCCTGTCCCACGACCGTCGGCTAGGCGACGATCAACGGTTCACAAGTTCGCGATCAGCTGCGCCGTGATGGTCATCGTATTGCCCTCGCTGCCCAGATCACGCGTCAAGCCAACCCCGGCTTGCAGCGTGCGGCGGACCGACTGCTCAACGCGCTGAGCAATGACGCGCTGCCCAATATGGTCCAGCATCATCGCCGCCGAACGCAAGAGGGCGATCGGGTTGGCGAGCCCCTTGCCCGCAATGTCCGGGGCGCTGCCATGCACGGCTTCGAAGACGGCATAGCGCTTGCCGATGTTGGCGCCGGGCACGACGCCGAGCCCGCCGACCAGACCGGCGCACAGGTCGCTCATGACGTCGCCGAACAGGTTTTCCATCACCATTACATCGTAGGGCGTCGGATCCAGGGCGAGGTCGAGAGCCACGTGGTCGATGGTTTGCTGCTCGTATTCGAGAAATGGATAGTCGTCAGCAATCTGCTGAGCGATCTTTAGGAACATGCCGTCGCTCAATGGCAACACGCTTGCCTTGTGGACAACGGTCACCTTGCGCCGCCCTTGGTGCCGGGCCAACTCGAATGCATACTTGAGGATGCGCTCGGCCGCATCGCGCGTCACCAACCGCAGACTCTCCACAACGCCGGGGACGACGACGTGCTCCATGCCCGCGTAGAGCCCCTCGGTATTTTCGCGTACCACGATCAGATCGACGTTGTCGTAGGGGACCTTGATGCCGGGCAACGTCTGCACGGGGCGGATGCTGGCGAAGAGTTCCAGGCCCTGCCTAAGCCGAACGTTGATGGAGCGGAAACCCTTGCCGATGGGAGTGGTGCAAGGTCCTTTCAGGGCGACGCGATGTTTGCGGACGAGGTCGAGGGTTGCGTCGGGGAGCGGTTCGCCGAATTTCTCGACGGCGTCGAGGCCTGCGTGGGCTTCGATCCAGTCGATCCGGGCGCCGGCGGCGTGGACGATCTGCCGCGTCGCCGCCATCACTTCCGGGCCGATGCCGTCGCCCGCTATCATCACTACCGAGGTCATAGGAGTCAGGGGTCAGGGGTCAGGGGTCAGGGGTCAGTGTAGAAAAATCACGCAACACTGACTCCTGACCCCTGATTCCTGCCTCCTGACCCCGCGTGACGTAGAATGAGGCAGGGATGCCCTTCATTTATCTACTTTTGTTCGCGCTCATCTGCTTGCAGCCAGGCCCCAGCTGGCCAGCGCCGCCATTGGAGTCGCCAGGCTGCGAGATTCTGGTGGTCACGATGATGCTGACGTCGTGGCTCACCGCGGGACTGATTGCCAAGGCGATTTGCTGGCAAATGGTGCGCCACCCCGAGCAGCGATCCTCCCTGGTCCGCCGCTATGCGCGCTGGCGGCGCTATCATTTCATCAGCCTCTTGGTCGCCTACATGGCGCTGCTCTACCTGCTCGGCTGGGGGAGCGTGCTGACGGAGACCTGGATCAACGGGACGCCGTGGTTGACCGATCTGGAGAAACAGCAGCTATTCGAGGGGCGCGACGTTGCCCTGACCATTCCCGGCAAGGAGATCTCGCTCTTGGTGCCGTTTCTCGTGGCGCTGGTGTTGTCATGGGAGCGTTTTTACCTGGTCGAAAAGACGGCTTACGAATTGGTGCACGACGCCGATCGCTATCTATCGCGGCGAACCTACCTGGTCCTGCAAATCCGGCATCAGATGCTGCTCGTGATGCCGCCGATCTTGCTGCTCTTGTTGCAGCAAATCCTGTTCACGCTTTTTCCCAACTGGAACCGCGATAGTTACCTGCCGGCCCTCATCGCGACGGCCCTGATGGGGGCGACGTTCGTGTCGATGCCGATCCTCTTGCGGCTGCTTCTTGGCCTCAAGCCGCTCCCTCCGGGTCCGTTGCGCGATCGCCTCGAGAATACCGCCCGCCGGCTTGGCATCGGTTATAGCAATGTCCTGGTGTGGAACACGCGCAACCTGCTGGCCAACGCGCTGGTCACGGGCTTCGTCCCCTGGGTTCGCTACATCGTCCTGACCGATCGGCTGATCGAAGAATTGACACCCGACGAAATTGAAGCGGTCTTCGGCCACGAGGTGGGGCATATCAAACACCACCATTTGTTTTTTTATCTCGCATTCTTTGTGACGAGTTACATCTTCCTGGGCATGTTCTGGGAAGTGGTGAAGTGGTGGATCACGCAGGAGGAAGTCCGCAGTTCCGTGAGCGATATCTGGGAGATGCTGAAAACGCTCAGCAGCTTCGGCAAGGTGGGCTTGCTGGCGAGCTATACGATGCTCGCCTTTGGCTTTATTTCGCGGCGCTGCGAACAGCAGGCAGATTTATTCAGCGCGGGCACAGTTTCCTCGGATGCATTCATCAGCGCCCTGGAGAAAGTCGCCTACATCAATGGCATCCCGCGCGACCGAGCCGGCAACTGGCTCCTTTCGTGGCAGCATCCGACCATCGCCCAGCGCGTTCATTTCCTCGAAGAAATGCGCGACCATCCGACGCGCATCCCAGGTTTTCACCGCGGCATCTTCTTGATGCAGTGGGTCTTCTACGTGACGCTTGCCTATCTGCTTTGGTCTTTCAGCCTGCCCGATGTGTGGAAGCTGCTCGCGGAGTTCTAAGTTTACGTTTAGCGCTCGCACGCCGCGTTGCGAGCGCTAAACGTAAACCCTAACACCCCACATACGGCAACACATACGGCCCCTTCGGGATCACGGCGATCTTCGCTTCCGGCCCGTACTCCGTCAGACAATCCGCGACCGCCTGCTCAACGCTGGACGCGTGTTCGACGTGACATTGCTTGAGCGTCTCGGTGCTGAGGCCTTGTGTCACGACTTTTACCTTGCAGCGTTTGAAGACTTTGACGAACTCTTCGAGCTGCCACTGGTCCATCACGAAGTAATCCTTGCCAAGGATGCGCTGGATGAACGCCGACAGGTCGGGATTGTCGGCGATGAGATGCTGAAACTCCGGTGAGCCGATGCCCTCGCTCAGACTCGCGGCGAGCACGATGGTGCCCCCTTGCTTGACGATAGGCAAGCAGCCGGTCAGCCCCTTGATGGCCTGATACCAAGTGGCGTCGAGCGGGTATCCTGCGCTGGAGGTGACGACGACGTCCATTTGCTCCGCCACCGGCACCCGCACGACGCCTTCGACAAAGCGCACGCCCTCGTGCCAGGCTTTCTCCATGTCGCCCGCGCCAACCCAGGTGACGCGGCGCTGGCCGTCGATCGTGACGTTGACGATGAAATCGCACCCGGCCATCTTGGCGATGCGCGTGTTCTCTTCGTGGACCGGGTTTCCTTCAACGAAGCCACAGTCAGCCTTCGGATGTTCGAGAAACTTTGGTCCGTGCCAAATCTTGATCGTCTCGAGCGCGGCAATGCCGGGGCAGATGACTTTTCGCCCGCCGCTATAGCCTGCCATCAGGTGCGGCTCGATCAGGCCGGTGGTGATCTTGAGGTCGGCGTGGACGTAGCGCTTGTCGATGTACGCGGGGACGCCGTTCGGAGTGACGCCGAGGAATTCGTGGTCGCTCAGATTCTTGCCGAAGTGGTTCTCGATGCGGTAATGCTTGACGATCTCGCTGCCGACCATCTCTTCCAACTCGGTGCCTTGGTTGGGCCGATGCAGGCCGGTGGCGACCAGGATCAGGATGTCGTCGCGTGCGATGCCTTGCTCTTCAAGTATGCGCAGCATCGGCGGCAGGATCAGCTTGTTCGGCACCGGGCGCGTGAAGTCGCAGATCAGGATGCACGCGTTCTTGCGCCCCTTGGCAAGCTGCGCCAGGGGGGGCGTGCCGATCGGGTGGTCGATGGCATGGGCGATCGCCTGGCCCGGGTGCGCGAGCGGCTCGGCAGCGCGTATGTGGAGCGGCCCGATGAGGTTCTTGTCGGGTAGCTCCACGTCAAGGCCGGTGCGGCCGTAATCGAGTTTGATACGCATGATGTCAGGTTCCTGTGTCTTCGTTTAGCGCCCGCCCCAAACCATCGGTTGTTGACGATATCTCACGGGCGCTAAACGAGGACAACAATATGATGACATTATCCGAGAAAGGAAACCGCATGGCCACTGATGCACCGCCGCTCGAACTCGAACCCGCCTCGCCCGAAGTCAAGCGCTACCAGCGGCAGAAGATCACGATCATCGTCGTCAACACCGCTCTCAGCCTCGGCTGGATGGCCGTGCTCGGCATCTTGCTGGGGCGCTATCTTGCCGACGCGCATCCCACCGATGCCAGCTGGCGGCTCCTCATCTCGGCGGCGGTGCTGGGCGTCACCTTGGAACTGCTCACGCTGCCGCTCGATTTCTTTTCTGGCTATGTGCTGGAGCATCGCTACCGCCTTAGCAATCAGACGCTGACCGGCTGGCTTTGGAAGCGCATCAAGGGCTACGGCGTCGGCGGCACGCTGGGATTGGGGCTCGTCTTCGGCCTCTACGGGGTCCTGTGGATCACGGAAGAGTGGTGGTGGCTGGTCGCGACCGCGGGGTGGCTCATCGTGACCCTGGTGCTCGGCCGCCTGCTGCCGGTGGTCATCTTGCCGATCTTTTACAAGGTGACGCGTCTAGAAGACGCGACGCTTCTCGATCGGCTCAGGAAACTGACGGAAGGGACCACGCTCAATATCGAAGGCGTTTATGAGTTGCACCTGAGCAAGGAGACGAAGAAAGCCAACGCCGCCCTTGCGGGTTTGGGCAAGACGCGCCGCGTTCTGCTCGGCGACACGCTCCTGGCGCAGTTCACGCCGGAGGAGATCGAGGTCGTCTTTGCGCACGAAGTTGGCCATCACGTGCATCGCCATCTGCCAAAGTCGGTCGTTCTCAATGTCGTGCTGTCGCTTGCGGGCTTCTGGCTAGTGCATCAAGTGCTCACTGCCTGTGCCACGCCGCTCGGCTACACCGGCATCGACGATCCCGCGGCCTTGCCTCTCGTCTTGCTCGTGATCGCGGTGTTCGGCCTGACCTTGAGTCCGCTCATGAACGCGCTGAGCCGATTCTATGAACGGCAGTGCGATCGATACGCATTGGATCGAACGCATAACAAGGAAGCGTACCGCTCGGCGTTCATCAAGCTGGCGAGGATCAACAAGTCCGACCCCGATCCGCACCCCCTGGTCGCGCTTTTGTTCTACGATCACCCGCCGATCCGCGAACGGCTGGCGATGGCGGACGCTGTTTACGTTTAGCGCCCGCGTGACGCCACGCGGGCGCTAAACGAGGACGGCGGATCATTTCACTACCGCCGGCGGCTCGCTCCCTGCCGCGGCCTTGTAGCGGTAGCTGTTGAGCTGCTGGCGCAATTCGCCCTGGATGCGTTCCAGGCTCGCGTTGATCTCGCGGACGGCGAGCGGATTGGTCGAGGCGGCCTTCGCTTCCAGGCGGGCGCCTTGTTCAAACGAGTAGATGGCGACATCGCGCTTCAGTTTTGTCTTCTGCGCGATCTGGGCCAGGCCGGCGTAGTAGAAGTAGCGGGCGTCCCTTTCGTAGTATTTCACCGCTTGCTGGAACTGGGCCTCGGCTTCCGGGTACTTCTTCGCCCAGTAGTGGTGCATGCCTTCGCCGAAGTGGCGCTCGGCCATCACCGGGTTCGGCGTCGCGGAGGTGTCGGGTTGCTGGAAGGCGGGATGGGCGTCGATCAACTCCTTGAGTTCCGTCGTGGTGATGCCCTTGTGAATCAGCTTGAGGCCTTCGGAGTAGGCTTTCAGTCCTTCGCTGCGTTTACCGAGTTTCGACAGGGCCTTGCCAAGGGCTAGATAACCTTCGCCCTTGAGCTTTTCATTCTTGGAGGCGATCAGCTTGTAGGCTTCCTCGATGGCTTCCTTGTAGCGAGCAAGGGTGGCGGGGTCTTCGAGCTCTTCGAACTGCTCCTGGCTGATGACGGCCGTGACGATGAGGAGCGACCACGGGTGGAGGGTAGTGACGATTTCCTCGCGCGGAGCACGGGGAGTATTCCTGTTTTGATGGGCGCCCTTGTCTTCCTTCTTCTTCTCCTCTGGCGCCGGCGGGGCCGGGGCGACTTCCGGGCGATCCCGCAGGAGCAAGCGAGCCAGGGCGATGCGATAGCGGCCAGCCTCGTCCGCGCTGCCCTTGCGATCATCGTTCAACTTGATGGCAATGCGCAGGTTCATTTCCGCCTGGTTCAAGTTCTGCAACTCCTCTTCCAAGAGGCCGAGGATGTAAGCCGACTCGCTGGCCAGTTTGTCCTTGGCGGCGTCGGCATCGGCGCGGATGTCTTTCCGAGCCGCTTCCGGCGCCTTCGCGCCCTTGCCGCGGATCAAGTCGAGTCGGACCAAAGCACGCTGCGTGTGGAGTCGGGCGTCCCCGGGCAGCGCCCTGAGCGCGAGACTGGCTTCGGCGAGGGCGGCGCTGTAGTTCTCTTCGATCTGGAACTGTGTGATGCGAGGCAAGAAGTAGACGGCCGGATCGGTCAGCTCATCGTGCGACTTCCTCGCATAGACAGCCCACACGCCGGACTTGCCGAGCTTCTGGACAATCTTGAGCGATTCGTCGATGGCGTTGCGAGCCTCGGCGAACTTCTCAAGATTGCGGAGGGCCAGACCCTGGACGAAGCGGGCTTTGCCCCGCGATTCCTCGTCGGATTTCGAGGTCGGTTCGCGCACCCATTCAGCTTCCCGGCTGATGTCGGCCAGGCGTTTCGGATCGTTTTGCTTGCGATCTTGCAGCAGTGTGATGTAGGTGTTCATCTTCTGCTGGGGCGTTTCGACGAACGGCTCGCGGGTGCGGAAGTAGCTGAGTTCGGAGAAGACCCTGGCGAGGTCGAAGGTGTGCTCGACGACCTTGCCAGTGCCGGTGCCGATGTTGCCTAGCGATTGACCGAGTTGGCCGAGTGGAATGGCGAGTGGCGATTCGGCTTTCTGGCGTGCGGCCTTGGCGCCTGCCACGAGGTCCTTGCGTGGGTCAGCGCCGGGCGGGACAATCTTGCCGTCGACGAATTCTTTGAAGGCGCTGGCAAGCGTCGCCATCAGGTCGTCGCGATCCTTGGTCACCTTATTGCGGGCATCGACGATTTCGAGGACTCCGGTGGCGCCCTTGTCCTTGGTCTTCTCGTTGTCGAGGACCTTGGTGACGGCGGCGACGTTGTCTTCGAGGCCCTTCTTGATCTTGAGAACTTCCTTCTTGAGAATCTTGTTGACGGTTTCGAGGACCGTGCGGTCGTCGCTCAGGCCCTTCATGATCTTTTGCAGGGAGACAGCGTCAAAGCTCGCCTTGTCGTCGATGAACTTGCCCTTGACCAGGACGTCGGCGAGGGAGTCGATGAGCTTCATCGCTTTTTCATTGTCCACAGTTGTCGTCTTGAGTTGTTTATCGACGTCGTCCTTTTCGCCCTTCAGCTTCGTCAACTGCTCGCTCAGGGTTTTCTCGCGGGCGGCGGCTTCGAACTGGCCGCGGATCTGGGCGGCGAGGATCTGGTTCTGCCCCTTCGTCAATTCGTCGAGGGCCGTCTTGACGGCGTCAGCGTTTTCATCAAGGAGGCCCTTCTTGTCGGCCTGTTCCTTGTAGTAGGCGAACCAGCGCGCTTCGCCGCGGGCGCTGAGCTCGGCGGGCTCGTTGCCGTCGGCTTCGTCCATGGCTTCCTTGAACTTGCCCTTCTCGATGAGATCTCGCGCCTTCTGGGCCTTGGTTAGCTCAACGCCTTTCCCGCCATCGGGCGGCTTGGGTTTGTCCTTGCCGGCCTGACGCTCGGGATGCATTTTCATGAGTTCGTCGATCTGCTCGGGCGCAAACCAGAAGGTAGCGCCGACGCCGCCGGCGATCAGGAGGATGGCCAGGAACATGCCGCCGACTAGGGGCATGAAGCAGCCGCCCCGCGCCGTGGGAGCGACGGTGACTTTTTCCTTGCCCTTCTTTTTCTTCTTGGCGCTGAAGTCTTCGTCCTCGTCTTCGATCGCTTCAGCTTCCTCATCGTCCTCGTCGGCAACCTTCGATTTCTTGCCAATCTTGGCCTTGGTCTTCGGCTTGGCGTCTTCTTCATCATCGAAGAACGAAGCATCGTCTTCGGCTTCCACCGCTTCCTCGGCGTCCACGGCCTCGGCACCTTCCAGCCCGTCGTCGAACGCTTCGGCGGCCTCGGCTTCGGCAGGTTCGTCGGCGTCCACGGCTTCGACGGCCTCGGCTTCGTCCGCTTCCTCGGCTTCGGCAATCTCTGCGGAGTCGCCAAACATGTCGGCAAGATCGATGTCGTCGCCTGTCGCCTTCACTGGCGCCTTGGCTTTCTTCGAGGAGACAGGAGTCTCAGCTTCCTCAGTGGGTTCGACTGCTTCCTCCGCTTCCTCGATGGCCTCTTCGACCGCCTCGGCGTCCATCTCGGTGACTTCGTCGTCGAACGCAGCGGTCGGTTTCTTCTTTTTCGTCGGCGTGCTTTCGTCGGCGACTTCGTCGAGGAGTTCGTCGAACTCGACGCTGCCGGCTGTCCTTTTCATCGAATCGTCAACCGCCGCACCTTCGAGATCGACATCGCTGTCCGGTTTTTTCCTGGAGCCGCTGGAGGCGGACGGCTCGAAGGCCATGGTCTGTTCAAACGCGGCCGTCTTGCCAACGCCGGACGACGGCTTCTTCTTGACGGCGGAACCGAGATCCACCACCTCGTCGGACGCGACAGCGGACGAGCCGGTGACGGCAACTTCCTCGGCATCCATCACCGCTTCGTCGGCGACGGCGGAGACCGGCTCGGCTTCTTCGATGGCCTCCTCGGCAACCTCCACGCCGCTGACGACCTCTTCGGCTGCTTCGACCTCGTCCTCCAGCACCGCTTGGTATTTGCGCGTGGGGCTTGATGCTTCCTCCACCACCTCAACTACTTCCGCGGCGACTTCCGCGGTCTTGGTTTCGGAGACAGGGGCGGCGACGGCTTCGTCGAACAGCACGTCTTCAGCCTTGACCTCGGACGCAGGTGCCGCCTCGGCGATCTCGTCAACGATGTAATCTCGCGAGGCGCTGTTCGAGGCGGGGGCGGCGGGGGCCACTTCCACAACGGCTTCGTCCGGCGCGGTGGGCTCGGCAAACGCTTCCTCGAAGACGGCATCGTCCGGCGTCACGTCCAAGGACGGCGCGGCGGCCGCGATCTCCGCAGCGGCGGATTCGGCGGCAGGCGCCGGTTCGCTCGCCGATTCCTCCTCGTACATCTTCATCAAATCCACGTCCGCCGCCGGCGCTGCTGCGACCGCTTCCGCGGGAGTGAGCACCGCGGATTCCGCAGCGTGAACTGCCGACGAGCCCATCACCACGGCTGCATCGTCCAGCAGGACTTCCTCGCCCGCTTCTACAGCTTCCTCGACAGGCTCTACCTCGATGACTTCCTCATCCACAATCTCCACGGCCGAATCCGGCGCCGCTGTGACGAGCGGGATGTCTTCGGCATTCAGGACTTCCTCGACCAGGAGCGGCTCCTCGTCCGGCTTGTCGATCGACAGGTCCGGGAAGGCCGGTGGCGCCGGCTTCGGCGTCGTGGGCGGTTGGTCGGCGTCCTTGGTCGGTTTCGGCGTGCGTTTTTCGCCGGCGCCTTGGTTGGCCTGGTTGTCGTCATGAGGGGGGATATGCGTCGCCATGATGCGGGACTCCAGGTTGCAAGAGCGGTATCGAAAGAAAATTCGCGAACGTCATCAAGACAGGAACCGCGGACCAGCGGTCCGGGCCATTCGGCGCCAAGGATATTGATTCTCTATTTTCGCGCATCGTTGGCACAAGGGCAATGCTTTTCTTCAATTAAACTTGCCGAGTTTGTGCAGTCGTGCCGGTCGTTAGTCGGATTGGTTGCGTTTCGTGAATGGTTGATCGATTGGAAGCAACAGGTTTGGCGGGAGTCTTCGCTACAATCGGCAGTCGCATTACTCCCCTCTCCCCTTGGGCGAGAGGGGAGCGGACCTCAGCACTTCCCACACGCGCACCAGATCGTACGTCTCGGCAACATCATGGACGCGCAGGATGTGGACCGCGTTTTGGGCCAGGCCATACGCCGCGGCGGTGAGCGAGCCGGCGAGGCGTTCTGCCACAGGGCGGTCGAGCATTTTGCCGAGGAAGCCCTTGCGGGACACGCCCAGGCAGAGGGGCCGACCAAGCTCGGTGAATTTCGCGAGGCCCGCCAGGAGGGCGATGTTGTGCTCGCGCGTCTTGCCGAAGCCGATGCCCGGATCGATCGCTAGCGCCTCGGCCGGGATTCCGAGCGCCGTGAGGGATTGGATGCGGCCGGTGAAGTACTGGACGATGTCGTTGATGACGTCTGCGTACGCGGGCGCAAGTTGCATGGTGGCGGGAGTGCCTTGCATGTGCATGATGACGACGCCGGCGCCGAGAGCGCGGACCGTCTCGGCCATGAGCGGATCGCCGGTCAGGCCGGTGATGTCGTTGATGAGGTGCGCGCCGGCTTCCAGGCAGGTCCGGGCAACTTCGGCCTTGGAGGTATCGACGGAAATTGCCGCGCCGGTTTGCTTGGCGAGTGCGGCGACGACGGGCACAACGCGGCGCAGTTCCTCTTCGAGCGTGATCGGCTGGCTGCCGGGCCGGGTGGATTCGCCGCCGATGTCGAGCAGGTCGGCGCCTTGCCGGACCAGTTCCAGCGCATGGGCGATAGCTGCATCGGTGTGCAGAAAGCGGCCGCCATCGGAGAAACTATCGGGGGTGACGTTGACGATACCCATGACGAGGCAGCGGGAGTCGAAGTGCAGGTTACGGTTGCGGAGTTGCCAGTGCATAGCAAGTCAGGAGTCAGGAGTCAGGAATCAGGAGTCAGTTATAGCGAAAGGCGAACGGCAATATGTTGTGCGAAATGCGAATCGCTGACCCCTGACCTGTCAGCGCCAGACTTCCATCATGTTGACGATTTGCCGTGCCGCCCGGTTGACGGCTTTCTGATTGGCCGACAGGGTGGAGCCGCCCAGTTCGGGGATGTAGGTTGCGGTCGGCGTGACGAGCAGCGGTACCGGTGCCGGAGCTGTCGCGGGCGCCTCGCCTGGCAGCGGCAGCAGCTTCGGGTCGAATCGTTTCGGATTCGAAAGGATATCGCCGGTGTGTCCAGGCCGCAGGTCGCGCCAGACGACTTCGACATTCAGCCCCAGTTCCACATCGCGGGCCTCGCCGAGCTGAGTGAGGTTGATGGTCGACTTTCGATTATTCACGATCTTCATTTCCAGCTCGGTGTCCGCGCGATTGCGGTCCGACGTCACGCGGTACGGCGACAGGCGCAATTGCGCCTCGACGGCTCGGGTCAGATCTTGTTCGATGCCACGCATATAGGTGGAGTTCTGGGCGATCGGCACATAGATCGTGCGAATGTTGCAATCGAAGGTCGGCTGCGTGGTGTAGCCGAAGAGCGAAAAGTGGCCGCCGCTCTCGCAGCCGGACAGGCAAGCCAGTCCGGCGAGCAGAATTCCAAAGCGTCGGTAGATCGTGCTCATTCATTTATTCCGGTTAATATCGAGGAGTCAGGGCCTGTTACCTGATCCCTGATTCCTGACTCCTGATCCCTGGCTGCCGAACCCCGCGGGAGGCGGGACCAGGTTCGGCAGAATTCGCGGCGTCGGTTGGCGCGGGGTGTCCTTCACCGACGGTTGGCTGCCTTGTTCGCGCTGCTCCGGCGCGACCTTGCTCTTCAACTGTTCCTTGCGCTGGAGGGCTTGGGCGGCGAAGTTCGTGCCGGGATAGCGCCGGCACACCAGCTCGAAGTAGAAGTAGGCCGAGCCTGGATGACCGGTGCGCTGATAGAACTCGGCAATCTTGAAATCGCGTTCGGCTTGCTGGTAATTGATGCTGATGAGCTGCTTGCTGACCCATTCGGCGTCGTCCGCGAACTCCGGGAAGGCGGCCTGGGCCTGCATCAGCAGCTTCTTCGATTCGTCCACGCCGCGCAGATCATAGACGGTGCCGCCGGTCATCAGTTGCTTGCAGATGACCGATTGCTTGACCGCCTTGGCAGCGTCCGGCGAGTTCGGGTAGTCCTTGTAAAGTTGTGTGAAGTAGAAATCCGCTTCCTTGTAGTCCTTGCGGAAGAAATTGATCGTGCCGAGATAGAGGAGCGCTCGTTTGCCCATTTCGCCGTTGATGTCGTGCAGGCGGATCAGGTTCAGGATGGTGATGGCATTGCCTTCGGTGTCGAGCCACGGCATGTCTTTGCTGAAATGGAGGTACGAGGCCGGCATGACGAGCCATTTCTTGCCCTTGAGTTGTTCCTGGTAGTCGTCCATCTGGCGGCGCGTCGGCTCCAGCCAATAGTCGGCGATTTCGAAGAGGCCCTTGCAGGAGGCCGCGGTGTGGCGCGTATTCTGGCACTGGACGAGCAGCTTGGTGTAGGTGTCCACCGCATCGCGGTAGTTCTTCTGCAGGCGCTGGCATTCCGCTGCGCCGAACAGGGCTTCCTCGAAGACGGTCTTGGGATACTTGCCGCGGTTCTTTCCAGCGTAAGGAGCGAGGGCGGGATCGGCACTGCCGGCGAAGTCGAGCGGGTTCAAGTTGCTCAAGAAGCCGGCCTCGGCGCCAGGGGCCGCGAGCCTGTGGTAGATTCTTTCCGCGTCGGCGTATTTCTTGTCGAGCGTCAAACGCTTGGCGGCATCCAGTTGCTCGCGGAGCTTCGGATCGACGGGCTCGAGTTCGTAGCCATGGCCGGCCAGGGCGATGCTGTCTTTCGGGACTTCGAGCTTGGTGTCGGCTTTTTTCCAGGGGGGCGTGAAGCCGCCGGTGGATGTGCAGCCGGTCGTGAGGCAGAGCATCAAGGTCAGGGCAGACATGAGGCGGCCCCTCCGAGCTAGGTGAGTGGTGAGTGGTGAGTCGTGAGTGGTGAGTGGTAGCGGAAGTACAACCGCTCCCTCTGACTCCTGACTCCTGACTCCTGATTCCTGCTTGATCACAACCTAACTCCCCAAATAAGGCAGCAAACGTGGCCGACGCCCCAACTGATACGTGACGTAGTGGTTCAACAGTTGCCTGACTTCGCCGCGTAGCTGGGAGTCGTGCACCTCGCGCCACGCATCCCCCGGTTTCTGCAATTTCAAGAGTGCCTGCCAGGTGGCTTCGTTGAGCACTCTCTTCTCACGCTGCTTCGGCTGACATTTCGGGCAGACCACGCCGCCGCCCGCTGCGCTGAAGGCCAAACCTTGGCCGGGCAACTCTTCATCGCAATCCGCGCAGTAATCAAGCGCAGGCCCATACCCCAGTTCACGCAAAAGCACAAGCTCAAAATGCGCCAGGCACGGCCCCGTGATAACGCCCGGCTGCCCCAGGTTCCGTAGAGTCGCGAGCGCCTCATCGAACAGGATCGGATGCGGATCGTAATCCTGCGTCCAGTCCCCCAACAACTCGGCCACGTAGTAGGCCGCGTAGAGGGCGGACAGATCCTGGCGCAAGGCGGGGAAGCGTTCTTCCACCCGCGCTTCGGTCAAGAGATCGAGACTGCCGGAACTTTTGCGAAGAAGGACGATACCGCAGACGGTGAGAAGGTCAAGAGCAACGTCGAAGTTGGATTTGAGCCGGCGGCCTCCCTTGGCCAAGGCACGCACTTTGCCCAACTCCTTGGTCCAAAGGGTAACGATGCGGCTCGTCTCGCTGAAGTCGGTGCCGTGGATGACGAGGGCGGTGGCGCGTTCCATGGAGATAATTCTACGTTGGTAGAGTTGCGGCAGTGCGCGGGTGGCCGCGAAGTGAACGGGGCGAAGGTCCTGGCGCAAATCTAGTCAGAGTAGCCCTTGATTTTCTTCCAACGTCGCCGGACTTCCGCGATTTCTTCTGGTGTCGATGTGTGCCAGTTCATCTTCTTGGCCAAATCCATGAGTGCAAAGAACTGGCGCAGGCGCTGCTCCGGCGTTAACCGGCGCAATTCCTCCCGCTCGAAAGCGTGGATGCGATTCCAGCGGCCGACCAGGTAATCGTAGATATCAACCATTGAGTGCCTCGCCCCTCACTCGCGCACTGGTCGATGCCGACCATCTGGCAGAACCTGCCAGCCGTCCAGCTCGTGCCTCTGCATTTGTTCGCCGCCCGCAATAGTGAAGAGCGCCCGCAGCGTTGCCGTCGTTAACCGTGGACTCAAGCGGACCACACTTGAGTCGGCCATCACTACCGCTGGATCCACGTATTTGCTGCTGATGCCGCGCGGGCTGTTAAGGGTGAAATCCATCTCCGCGAAAGAGAGGTCGCGTGGCTCCATCCAATGCACGTTGGCTCCGCGGTTCTCGACGATCAAGATCGTTTGGCTTGGGCCGTCCTTCAAAGCGTCGCTAGCTACACCAGTCGCGCCTTGCCAGATGGTCTCGGGCCCCACCACCGCAAGATAGTTCGTTGTGGTGTTCCCCTCATGATGATCGCCATACAACGCAAAGAGTGCCGGCATGCGCGACGCCAACTTCCGATTGTTTGGGCCATACCACGGTTTATCGAAGTTGTATGCCTTGTACAGCTCCCCTTGGTCGAGATAAGGCAAAATCAAGATGCACCAACTATGCATGGGCTGGTCGTCCTTGTCAGCCAGGTAGGCAGGAGGGTAATGCTTGTGTTCCCCGTGATAGTTGGCGACCGCCGTTCCAAGTTGCTTGAGGCTTCATATGTCGCTGGTGCGATTCGCGGCCTCTCGAACCTCCCCAACCTTGAGCACAAGGAACGTGGTCAGCATCGCCAGGATCGATACGACCGCAACCGTCACATACCACCGCGTGCGCACGCGGGGAACCCATCGCTTGAGGGCATACATTGGCGAATCTCCAATTTGCAGGTGTTTTTATCTTATCAACGATTGGCTTCCGCCTTCTCCTCCCGATACAGAATCGTCCACGGATCGTTCGTCTCTTGCTGCCAGGCGCGCAGGCGCTGCTGCAGATCGTCCAGCGTGTTTGCATGGCGAGGCTCGCCGGCCAGATTCTTTAGCTCGTTGGGATCGTTCACCAGATCGTAAAGTTCTTCACGCGGCCGGCGCAGGAACGTGGCCACCGGGCGCCGGCCCATCATCTTCTCGCCCGTCTTGCGGACGTGCTGCCAGCTCGGCGAGCCCCACAAGTCCGATGCGAACGGGTATTCCTTCTGGTGATCGAGATTGACGATCAGCTTGTATTGCGGCATCACGATGGTTCGCATCGGATAGCCCATCGTTATTTCGTGGAACTGATGGGAGCCGAAGACGGTATGCCAATCTTTCGGGTTGTCGTCCGCGACGATGGGCAGGATCGATTTGCCGTGCAGCTTCGTCTGCTTGTAGACCGGCGTCTTGACCTTGGCCCAGTCGAGCATTGTCGGCGTCAGGTCGATGAAGCTGACGAGGGCGTTGTTCGTGCGTCCCTGCGGCAACCCTGGGCCAGCTAGGATCAGCGGCAAGTGAATGCCGGAGTTGTAGAGTGTCGTCTTGGCGCCGGGAAATGGGATGCCGTTGTCGCTGATGAAGATGATCAGCGTGTCGTCGAGCTGGCCCAGCTCGCGCAATACTTCGAGCAACAGGCCGACGCCGCGGTCCATGCGACTAATCGATTGGTAATACTCGGCCAGGTCCTTGCGCACCGCTTCGCAATCGGGGAGGTGATAGGGTACAACGACGTCTTTTGGATTGTACTTCACCTCCTTCGGGTCCTTCGCGAACGGCGCATTGCCGAAGCCCTCCTTGTCGCGGTGTGGGTCTTGATAGCCGACGACCAGGAAGAACGGCTTCTTGTTCGACTCCTTGATGAAGTCGCGCGCGAGCTGGGCGAAGCGGTTCATGTCGCGGCCATTGGTCTTGGTCATCAGCCGCTGGAATTGAAACGAGGCATCTGGCCCGACGTGGAACTTACCGATCAGGCCCGTGAAGTAGCCGGCGGCGCGCAGCAAATTCGGCAACCCCTGCACCCATGGGTAGCACTGCTGGCTGTGCGGAGGATGCTGCAAGCCGTACATGCCGTTCTGGTGCGTGTACAGCCCGGTCAAAATGCTGGCCCGGCTGGGACTGCACGAGGAGACGGTGGCGTACGCCTTGGTGAAGCGGACGCCGCGTTTGGCGAGCGCGTCGATGTTGGGTGTCTTGATGGTGGGATCGCCATAGCAGCCGAGCTGCCTGCCGAGGTCGTCGGCGACGATCAGGATGACATTCTTCGGCTTGCCTTGGGCGTGGGCTGCAGTTGGGATGAAAACGAGCAGCAAGACCAGGAGAATGCGGCGCATGGGTGGAGGCCTCGTGAGGCGGGCGAGATGAGGCCAATGTAACGACGTGGGAGAAGGAAAACAATCAGGAAGTGAGCCCATCTTCGTTTAGCGTTCGCTTGAAGTTCTGCGAACGCTAAACGAGGATTCGGCCTTAGCTCCCCGGCGTCGGCTGGACGATTGGCAGCGTCGGCGTCGTCGGCGTGACCATTGCCGGCACGACGCGCACCGGCAGCGGCGTCACCTGCGTGGGTGTCGGCGTTGTTGCCGGCGCCGTTGTGCTGATATTTCGGATGACCGCACGCGGACGGGCCGGATCGTCGAACAGTACCGCTTCGAGTGTGCTGGCGATGGCGACGTTGCCCGCGGCGTCCGTGGCGACCAACCGCAGATGCGCTTGCGCGCCGATCTCGACCGGCGGCGCCCAGCGGTGCGTACCTTCGCCCTTCAAATCTTTGGCGATTGCCAGCCACGGGCCTTGCGGCGTGGCTGCGTAGAACAATTCGACCGGCGCGTCCGCGAGGTTCTTGTCGGTAGCGCTCCACCTAATGTGGACGACCGCCTGGCCGTTCTCAGTCGCGCTGCGAACATTCGTGATCTGTGCCGTGGGTTTGCTGGTATCGACCTCGATCCAGCCATCGGGAGTGTCTCCCTTGGCGGGAATCGCAGCGACCACCCCGCGGCCATTGCTCGCGGTCAGAGTTACGCCGTAGAGGCCTTCGCCGGGAAGCTGGACCTCGATGGGGCTCTTGCGCTGGGCGTCTTCGCCGATCTTGCTCCAGCTTTGGCCCTGATCGCGCGTGATCCAGACTTCGATTTTGCCAATGCCGCTCAGTCCTACGTTTTCGATCTGGTAGTCCAGAAATACCTTCGTCGTGCTGACGATCTGGCGTTTCGGTAGTTCAGACGTCGCCGCCGACTTGTTGGCTTGATAGGGCGGGTTGGCGATCTGCGGCAATTCGCTGCTTGTGTTCTCGATCCAGCGCGGTCCTTGGGATCCGTCGGGCCGATAGTCTACCTTGGTGGCCGGTTTCGTTGCGGGATTGGTGACCTTCTGGATGTCGTTGAACTGGATCGCCGGAGGGCCGCCGAGATTGCCGGGGAGTGGCAGCGGCGCGGCATCCCTGGGCGTTGCCTTGACCGATTTCATGTTGCTGATGTGCAATTCAACGAAACCCTGGTTGCCGGCCAAATCGTCGGCCGAGGCGCGAACGAGGCCCGTGAAGACGGCATCGGCCGGGACGCAGTATACATTGGCCTTGCCGGGGATCGCGATCATGTCGCGGACGACCTTGTCGCCCCCCTGAAAGGTCAGGCGGGTCTTGCCGATGTCGAGAAATTGATCGCGGACCTCGCACTGGATCAACTGCATGTCGGCGACGGAGCCGAGATTGATCAGTTCGATCTGCGGCGCCTGCGTGTCGATGACGACGGCGAGGCCCGGCGCTTCGGTCCGCACATCAGCGGGGTGGCTGCGGCCCTGCTTGTCCACCGTCACCATGGTGAACCAGTATTCGCCGTCACGCGGGGCCTGGAACGTGAACGATTTCTCGGCGGCGCCGACCTTGTCCTTCAGGGTCCAGGGCGAACTCGGCTGGTCCTTCACGTAGAGGTGGATTTCCTTGATGGCCTTGCGAATCTGCTGATCCATTTCAATCGGCAGGCGAATCAGATTTTTGTTGAGAAAGTTCCGCTCCACCGGCGCCGTAGGCTGCACGGCTGCGGGAGATTTCGGCACCCCCGTCGGCTGCGCGAACACTGGGCTCGTGCCGCTCCATCCTAGGAGCAGGCCGGTGAAGGCGCCGCCGCCCAAGATTGCGTTGCGAAGCATGCGCTGAACTGGACGAATGGTCATGAGGAATTCTCTTCCCTAATGGGTGAGGCGCACACCCGGCTACCCCGAGCGGGACGTGCCGCGCGATAATTCTTGTATTGGAGGGAGGCTAATAACAGAATTGTCTGCGGCGTCAAGAGCGATTGGGAAGCCCTGGGATGAGGTACTCCGAACCCTGGGGTTCGGAGTATTTCACCCCAGGGCTTCACTCTCCTATCCCAAATAACGGCAAGCCAATCACGACAACTGCCACATCAGCATCTTGAAGCTATCGCCGAGCCGGCTGTTGACGCCGAGCGCCGCCGACGGCTCGAAGCCGCAGTGGACCAGGCAGTGCTCGCAGCGCTCGTCCTTGCCCTGGCCGTAGCTGTCCCACTCGGTTTTTTCCATGAGATCCTTGAAGCTGGCGTGATGCGCGTCGGTTATGAGGTAGCAGGGCCCCTTCCAACCTTTGACGTTGCGCGTCGGGTTGCCCCAGGCGGTGCAGGTCAGCTCGCGCTCGCCGGCGAGGAACTCCAGGTACACCGGCGAATTGTTCATCTTGTATTTTGTGAATAGCTTCTTGGCCTCCTTGAACTTGGCGCGAATGTCGTCGCGCGTCAGGAAGATCTCCGCCGCCCCGTTCGGGTTGGTCTTTTGGACCGCCGAGTAGCCGTAGGCGGGAGACAGAAGGAATCCATCGACGCCCAGCTTGGTCAGGAAGGCGTAAAGCTCGTCGATCTCGTCGAGGTTGGTTTCCTTGAAGACGGTGGTGTTGGTGCAGACCATGAAGCCCGCGGCCTTGGCGGCCTTGATGCCTTCGATGGCGGCGTCGAACACCCCTTCGCGCTCGACGCAAAGGTCGTGTGTCTTTTGCATGCCATCCAAATGGACGTTGAAGAAGAACCGCGACGTCGGCTTGAACTCGTGCAGCTTCTTCTTGATGAACATGCCGTTGGTGCACAGGTAGATGTGCTTGCGCTTCTTGAGGATCTCGCGGACGAGGCGGCCGATCTCTGGATAGATCATCGGCTCGCCGCCGCACAGGCTGACGATCGGGGCGCCGGCTTCATCAACCGATTGCAGGCACTCTTCGACAGAGAGCTTTTCCTTGATGGTGTCCTCATACTCGCGGATACGGCCACAGCCGGTGCAGGTGAGGTTGCAGGCGTGCAACGGCTCCAGCATCAAGACGAGCGGGAACTTCTTGACACGCGTGATCTTTTTCTTGGCGATGTAGCCGATCATCGTGGTGGTGAGGGTCAGCGGAAACCGCATGGGAGTGCTCCTGTTTTCGCCGCTTGCAGCGTAGCAAGCGATGGCCGCCTGCTATGCCGCAAGCGGCAGTTATACGTTGGCCAACGCCGCCGCCGGCCAACGATAATTGATCGATTCCGTTGTGCTGCCCGCCAGCGCCCGCTTGTAGCGTGCCAGCGCCATCAGCGGGAAGTAAAGACGGTACATGTGATACTTCAGGTAGAAAACCTTCGGGAAGCCGGTGCCGGTGAACTGGTCTTCGCGCCAGTTGCCGTCGGGGCCCTGCGTCTCGATCAGATAACGGATGCCGCGGCGGACGGCGTCGCTCTGAGCTTCCCCCGCGGCGAGCAGTCCGGCGAGCGCCCAGGCGGTCTGCGAAGCGGTGACGATGCCTTGGCCGGCGAGCGACGGATCGTCGTAGCTCTGGCAGCTCTCGCCCCAGCCGCCGTTTTCTTGCTGCACCTTCTTGAGCCAGGCGATGGCGCGCTGCACCATCGGCTGCGTCATTTCATAACCCGAGGCATCGAGGCCGAGCAGCACTTGCCAGGTGCCGTAGATGTAGTTGACGCCCCAGCGGCCGATCCAGCAGCCGCGTGGGTCTTGGGTCTTCGTGATGAACTCGATGCCGCGATCCACTTGGGGATGGCCCACGCGCACGCCGTACTGGCCGAGCGCTTCGAGCACGCGAGCGGTGATGTCGGGGCAACTCGGATCGAGCATGGCGTTGTGGTCGGCGAAGGGGACCTTGGTGAGAATCTCGTGGTTGATGTCACGATCGAAGGCCGCCCAGCCGCCGTCTTTGTTTTGCATCTGCATGAGCCAACCGAGGCCGCGGCGGACTGCAGGAATCAGTTGGCAGTTGGCAGTGGGCAGTGGGCAGTCTGCCGATTCACCACTGCTCGCTGCCCACTGCCCACTGCCCACTTTGGCCTGCCCACTGCGTGCCAGGCCCATCAGCACCATGGCGGTGTCGTCGACATCAGGATAAAAGCCGTTGCGGTATTCGAAGAACCACCCGCCCGGCTCGATGCCGGGGTTCATCAGGCTCCAGTCGCCGGGACGGCGCACCTCGCGTGCCAGCAGCCAGCGAGTGGCCTTGGCGATGGCTTGATCGTGGCCCCCGGTCCCCGCGACTGCCAGCGCATTGAGCGACAGAGCGGTGTCCCACACCGGCGAGAAGCAGGGCTGTACGCGCAAGGAGTTCTCCTCCTCGATCATCAGGTCGTCGAGTTGCTTGAGCGCGTATTGCATCTCGGCCGAATCGGCTGCATAGCCCAGGCAGTGCAGGCTAATGATCGTGTAGATGATGGGGGGGTAGATCGCGCCGACACCATCCGAGTCGGCAAAGTGCTCGATCATCCACTTCTCAGCCTTGGCGATGGCCTTTTTGCGAACAAACTGCGGGCCCCAGACTTCGAGCCATTTGATCGCCTGGTCCGCTGCCAGGAAGAAGTTAGTCCAGGTGAAGAGCCTATTGGTCGGCGTGTGCGGCCAGAGCGGTTTGTGCGGACGATCGGTGAACAACTCCGCGATGCCGTGCTCCGGCGCGACCTTGCGGACCGGCTTGTGTGCGTAGAACAGGCTCAACGGCACGATAATGGTGCGTGTCCAGGCCGACATCGCATAGATGTTGAAGTACGCCCACCTCGGCAAGAAAAGCATCTCCGGCGGCACGGCAGCGCAGTTTTCGTAGGGAAACTGGCCGAGGAACGCCAGGTAAAACTTCGTATAGCTGTTGCACTTGACCGCGCCGCCGAGCTGGAGGATGGCCGCCCGGGCGCGTTGCATGTAGGGGGCGTCGGCGCTATGGCCCGCCAGCTTGAGCGCGAAATAGGCTTTAACGGAGACGTTGATATCGACCGGCCCGCCCGGATGATTGCTCCAGCCGCCGCCCTCGGGCCGCTCCTTGGTGACGAGGTAGTTGCCAGCCTTGCGGACTTTTGCCTCGGACTCCTGCCCCAGGAACGCCATCAAGAGGACGAACTCGGATTCGAGGATCGTGTCGCCTTGCAGCTCGCCGCGCCAGTGGCCGTCGGGATTTTGTAAAGAGAGCAGGCAACGCCGCGCACGCTGCACCACAGCATCAAGGCCGAAGGTATGGAGGGCGGATTCCAGGCGACCAGCCGACTTGACCGAACCGAGCAATGGCACGTTGGTTTGCGTTGCGAGCGCGGACATCCTATCCCCAATCGTAACCGAAGGCAGATATTCTTGGCGCGAGCGAGGTCTCCCTGACCGCGCCACGCCATTCGCCTACGTTTCCGTACCAATCTTATAACGATGGAAAAGCAAAAGAGCAAGGGCATCGGCAAACTAGGCGGGCCGCTGCAAATTTGGGGAAAATGGAGCGACTGGGAGGACCAAGAAGGCTAGTCAGTTTCGCGCGGCCGCCGTCGTTCAATCCATTCCGTTCGCGTATATTTTCCTTCCGTAAGTTCACGCATTTCCCCCTTCGGCCATTGTGTGAGGACCTCCTCGGCTTGCCATGCTTCCCGAAGTACCTGTTCCAACCTCGCCACGCTGATTGGCGCATTCGTAAGGAATTCTGCGTGCGCGCGCTGCTGACGATACTCGGGTTGCCGAGGCGGCATCCTCAGATAGCGTGCGACCGGTGTGAAATCAAACGCGTATAGCAGGGTGCCGTGATGCAGCAGATGGGTGCGTTTGCGCTGTTGCGAGTTCCCGGAGAATTTACGGCCTCCGAGCGTCAGATCACTCGTGCCCTCCAAGGCTATGTCAGAAATGTAGGCTGCCAGCCCGCGCTGAATGTGTCCAAGGATGAAGCGATAGGATGCGTGCAAATCGCCCAAGGCGGGATCGCGATCGAAGCGCAGAACGAGGCTGTACAACAGGCAGCCGGCGCCGAGTAGAACCGTCCCGCCGCCCGAGGAACGCCGCAGGATCGGCACGCCGTCGGCGCGGCAGGCATCCTCGGCCACGTCGTCGGCAAGTCGTCCGCCGGCGCCAAGCACAACGGCCTGGTGCGGCCAATGCCAGAGTCGCAGCAGTTCAGGGCCGCCGGCTTCGGCGGCAAGCAGGAGCGCCTCATCGAGCGCCAGATTTTCGGCAAGGGTTGGCAGCGTGAGATCGAGTCGGTGCATGACGTTCACCGCAGGGCCTTGTTCACGCCCTGGTTGAAGAGGCAGATGAAGTTGCAGATGCCGGCGCCGAGGCCCATGACGATGGTCAGGATCAACAGCGTGATGTGCCAGCCGCGGGAATGGAAGCCGTCCAGGACGATGGCGGTTGTGATGATTTCGGCGATCGGCAGCACGACCATCGCAATCGGAGCGCCCAGGGCAGGGACCTTGCCCGTGCTTTTTCGCAGCATCAGCAAGATGCCTGCGCCGAGGAGTGCGATCGCCGCCAGGGCGGTCAACACGTTGGTTAGGGTGAAGAAGACGAAGAGGAACTTGAAGGAACCCGGCATCCTGCCGAATGCCTGGAGACGAAAGATGTCCACCCAGTTGACGGTGAGCCGGACGGAGATGCCGCAGTTCATCAGCATGCAGACGCCGCCGACTTGACAGCGACACGATGGCACAGGCGAGCAGCAGACCGGGTGTCCCCTTCTTTTTCTTTTTGGGGCGACGATCATCGTCCTCGTCGTCACGCGAATTGGTCTTTTTGCGCGGCCGATCCTCGTCTTCGTCGTCTTCGCGATCCTTGCGTCGTTTGGGACGAGGTCTGTCCGAGATTGCATCATCGTCGTCGTCGCGGGCCATGTTGAGTTCACTCCGGGCACGATGGAACGCCGGGATGGGGAGACGGTAACAGAGTATGCGAAATGCCGACGATCAACAAGATTGCGACGGTACGGGCGTTGTTTTTTCCCACGATGCGTTTGGCGCCCGCAGGCTTCAGGCGAACGCTAATCGTAAACGGCAATTGACCCCAATCTGTACTATTAGAAAATTTGATTAAATATCATCTTGCTATTAGAAAATGCGATGATATAACGGAATTCATGCAACTGGAGTCCCTCAAGATTTTCTGCGACGTCGCCCGCCAGCGCAGCTTCTCGCAAGCGGCCCGCGAGGGCGGCATCACGCAATCCGCCGTGAGCCAGATCGTCTCGCAGCTTGAAAAACGCATGAACGTTCAGCTCATTGACCGCTCCACGCGCCCCTTGCAGCTGACGCCGCTCGGCCTGACTTACTACGAAGGCGTCAAGACACTGATCGAGCAATACGACGAGCTCGAAGCGAATATCCGCAACGCCCGCGCTGAAATCTCCGGCACCGTGACCGTGGCGGCCATCTATTCGGTCGGTCTGGGCGACATGGGCCAGTACGTGCAGCGTTTCCAGACGGCGTTGCCGAACGCACAGGTCCACATCGACTATGTTCACCCCGATCGTGTTTATGAACGCGTCATGGACGGAACCGCCGACCTCGGTTTGGTGTCGTATCCCAAGAAGACGGCCAACCTGACCGCCGTCAACTGGCGTGAGGAGGAGATGGTGCTGGCCTGCTCGCCGAACCATCCGCTAGCCAGCCGGCTCGCGCTGCCGCTGAAAGAGCTGAACGAGCTGCCCTTCGTTCATTTCGACAAGAATCTGGTGGTGCGGCGGCGCATCGATCGCTTCCTGCGTGGCGAGGGGGTGACGGTGGACGTCGTTGCGGAATTCGACAACATCGAGAACATCAAGCAGGCGGTGTCGATCGGCGCCGGCGTCGCGCTTCTGCCCGAGCCGACGATTCGCCGCGAAGTGAAAGCACGCACGCTGGTCGGCGTGCCGCTCTTCGGCTGCGACTTCACGCGGCCGCTCGCCATCGTCCACTGGCGCGGGCAACGCTTGAGCGCCGCCGCCAAACGCTTCATGGATTTGCTGCTGGAGCCGGACGGTTCCGACCCTCGCAAGAACGGCGCCCCTCCCAAGGAGGCGTCGCGTGGCCGCAACGGCACGCACGCTCGATCCGCCCAAGGATAATTGCATCATGAGCACGCACGTTCCAGGCCCCCAGGGCCTGTATGACCCTGCCTACGAACATGACTCCTGCGGCGTCGGTTTCGTCGTCGATTTGAAGAACCGCAAATCGCACGACATCGTCCACAAGGCGCTGGAGATCCTGTGCAACCTGGAGCACCGCGGCGCCTGCGGCTGCGAGGAAAACACCGGCGACGGCGCCGGCATCCTGATCCAGATGCCGCACCGATTCCTCGTCAAGCAAACGGCCACGCTGGGCTTCTCGATGCCTGCGCCGGGCGAGTACGGCGTCGGCATGGTCTTTCTGCCGCAGGATCGCGCTGCGTGCGAGCGCTGTGAGAAGACGATCGAGAAGATCGTGCGCGACGAAGGCCAGCGCGTGCTCGGCTGGCGCACCGTGCCGACCAACAACAAGCCGATTGGCCCCTCGGCCCAGCGCGGCGAGCCGTTAATTCGCCAGGTGTTCATCAAAAAATTCAGCGGCCTGCCTGCCGACAAGCCAGACGATCCGCTTGCCTTCGAGCGCAAGCTCTACGTGATCCGTAAGCTGATCGAGAGCGCGATCAAGCACTCAAGCATCCCGCACAAAGAGGTGGTGTACCTGCCCAGCCTGTCGTCGCGCACCATCATCTACAAGGGCATGCTCAACGCGGTGCAGGTCGAGCCGTACTTTCCAGACCTCTTGGATCCGCTGCTCGAGTCGGCGCTCGCGCTCGTGCATTCGCGATTCAGCACCAACACCTTTCCGAGCTGGCCGCGGGCTCATCCCTATCGCTACATCTCGCACAACGGCGAGATCAACACGCTGCGGGGCAATATCAACTGGACGCACGCGCGCGAAAGCATGCTCGCCTCCGATCTTTTCGGCCCGGACATCAAGAAGATCATGCCGATCATCGACGAGACCGGCAGCGATTCGGCCATGTTCGACAACGTCCTGGAAATGCTGATCATGACGGGCCGTTCACTGCCGCACGCGATCATGATGATGATACCGGAACCCTGGTCCGGCGATGCCGCGATGAGCGACGCCAAGAAGGCGTTCTACGAATACCACTCGTGCCTGATGGAGCCGTGGGACGGCCCCGCATCGATCGCGTTCACCGACGGCACCTGCATCGGCGCCATCCTCGATCGCAACGGCTTGCGCCCCTCACGCTACTATGTCACCAAGGACGACCTCGTCATCATGGCGTCCGAAGTCGGCGTGCTCGACATTCCGCCCGAGATGGTCAAGTCGAAGGGACGATTGCAGCCAGGCCGCATGTTCCTGATCGATCTGGCGCAAGGGCGCATCATCGATGACGAGGAACTGAAAGAAGGCATGGCCGCCGAGAGGCCGTACGCGCAGTGGCTGGAGGAAAATCTCGTCGATCTGGAAGATCTCCCCGACGCGCCGGCCCCGCACGAGCCGGACCATGAGACCGTCCTGAAGCGGCAGCAAGCCTTTGGCTACACCGTGGAGGACGTGCGTATCTTGATGGCGCCGATGGCCAACGACGGCACCGAAGCGATCGGTTCGATGGGCAACGACGCCTCGCTTGCCGTGCTCTCGGACAAGCCGCAGTTGCTTTACAACTACTTCAAGCAGCTCTTCGCGCAGGTCACCAATCCGCCGGTCGATTGCATTCGCGAAGAGTGCATCATGTCGATGGCGACCACGATCGGCCGCGAGTACAACCTGCTCCATCCGACGCCGCAGAACGCGCGGCAAATCGTGCTGAAGTCGCCGATCCTCTTGAATCACGAATTGGACAAGCTGCGCCAGCTCGAAGCCACCACGCGAGGCCGCTTCAAATCGGTGACGCTGCCAATGCTCTATAACCCCAAGGAAGGCGCCGCCGGCCTGGAGCGCGAGCTGATGGCGGTGTGCAAGCAAGCCAGCAGTGCGATTGCGACCGGCGTCGAGTACATCATCCTGTCCGACCGCGCCCTTGCGACCAACTACGCCGCAATCCCGGCCCTCTTGGCGATCTCCGCCGTGCATCACCACCTCATACGCGAAGGCACGCGCACGCAGGTCAGCCTGGTGCTGGAGAGCGGCGAACCGCGCGAGGTGCACCACTTCGCCCTCCTGATCGGCTACGGCGCCGGCGCCATCAATCCCTATCTGGCATTCGAGACGCTGGAGGACATGGTCCACCAGGGGCACATCACCAAGGCGGACGCCGAGAAGTCGATCTACAACTACGTCAAGGCAATCGACAAGGGCGTCCTCAAAGTGATGTCGAAGATGGGCATCTCGACGGCGCAGAGCTATTGCGGCGCCCAGATCTTCGAAGCGATCGGGCTGCACAAGGACGTCATCAACGAGTACTTCACCGGCACTCCTTCGCGCGTCGGTGGCATCGGGCTGGATGTGATCGCGCAAGAGGTTCGCGCCCGGCACGACCACGCATTCACCGAACGGCCGACCAATGGCAAGACGCTCGACGTCGGCGGCCACTACCAGTTCCGCACCGAGGGCGAGTACCATCTGTTCAACCCGCAGACCGTGCACAAGCTGCAATTCGCTTGCCGCTCGAACAATTTCAAGGTCTTCAAGGAATATTCGAAGCTTGTCGATGACCAGTCGGCACGCGTCGCCACGCTGCGCGGGTTGATGAACTTCAACCTGGAAGGACGAACGCCGGTGCCGATCGAGGAAGTCGAATCGGTCGAGACGATCACGAAGCGATTCAAGTCCGGCGCGATGTCCTACGGCTCCATCAGCCAGGAAGCGCACGAGACGATGGCGATTGCCATGAATCGCATCGGCGGCAAGAGCAACACCGGCGAAGGGGGCGAAGATCCGGAACGCTATCACTGGCAGAACGACCGCGGCGACTCCAAGAACAGCGCCATCAAGCAGGTCGCCTCGGGCCGATTCGGCGTCAACAGCGAATACCTGGTGATGGCGAAGGAACTGCAAATCAAGATGGCCCAGGGCGCGAAGCCGGGCGAGGGCGGCCAGCTTCCGGGGCACAAGGTCTACCCGTGGATCGCCAAGGTTCGATTGTCAACGCCAGGAGTCGGCCTGATCTCGCCGCCGCCGCACCACGATATCTATTCGATCGAAGATCTGGCCGAGCTGATTCACGACCTGAAGAACGGCAACGAGAACGCACGCATCAGCGTCAAGCTGGTTGCCGAGGTCGGCGTCGGCACGGTTGCCGCGGGCGTCGCCAAGGCACATGCCGACGTCGTTTTGATCTCCGGCTACGACGGCGGCACCGGCGCGTCGCCGCTCACCAGCATCAAGCACGCGGGCGCGCCGTGGGAACTCGGCTTGGCGGAGACGCAGCAGACGCTGGTCCTCAACGAGCTGCGCAGCCGCATCGTGGTCGAAGTCGATGGCCAGCTCAAGACCGGCCGCGACGTGATCATCGGCGCCTTGCTCGGCGCGGACGAATTCGGCTTTGCGACCGCCCCGCTGGTCGCGCTCGGCTGCATCATGATGCGGGTGTGCCATCTCAACACCTGTCCGGTCGGTGTCGCCACGCAGGATCCGAAGCTGCGTCAAAAGTTCACCGGCGAACCTGAGCATGTCGTCAACTTCATGCGTTTCATCGCCCAGGAAGTCCGCGAATGGATGGCCCAGCTCGGCTTCCGCACCGTCAATGAAATGATCGGCCACAGCGAACTCTTGAACATGAACCAGGCAATCGACCACTACAAGGCGCTTGGCCTCGATTATTCCAACATCTTCTACCAGCCGAAGGTGGCGGCCACCGTCGGCAAGTACAACACCGAGACGCAGAAGCACGGCCTGGAAAAATCGCTCGACAAGACGGAGCTGCTGCGCATCTGTGCGCCGGCCCTGGAACGGAAGGAACAGGTCAAGGCAACGCTGCCGATCCGCAATATCCATCGCGTCGTCGGCACCATCACCGGCGCCGAGCTGACCCGCCGCCACGGCGCAAACGGGCTCGCTGACGATACGATTCATCTGCACTTCCATGGCTCCGCCGGCCAGAGTTTCGGCGCCTTTGTGCCGCGAGGCATGACGTTGATCCTCGAAGGGGACGCCAACGATTACGTCGGCAAGGGGCTCTCCGGCGGCAAGATCGTCGTCTTCCCGCCCAAGGGCTCGACCTTCGTGCCCGAGGAGAACGTCATCATCGGCAACGTCGCCTTCTACGGCGCGACGTCCGGTGAAGCCTACATCCGCGGCCTGGCGGGCGAGCGATTTTGCGTGCGCAACTCCGGCGTCAACGCGGTCGTCGAAGCCGTCGGCGATCACGGCTGCGAGTACATGACCGGCGGCCGCGTCGTCGTGCTTGGTCCCACCGGCAAGAACTTCGCCGCGGGCATGTCGGGCGGCATCGCCTATGTGCTTGACGAGCACGGCGGCTTCGATCGCCGCTGCAACAAGGAGATGGTCAAGCTCTTCGCGATTGAGGATGCCGAGGAGACCGAGGAAGTCCGCCGGATGATTCAGAAGCACGCCGAGTACACCAAGAGCGACCGCGCGTGGAAGGTCTTGAGTCTGTGGGACACGCTGGCGCCGAAGTTCGTCAAGGTGTACCCGAACGACTATCGCCGCGTGCTCGAAACGCAAAAGCGCTACAAGGCGCAAGGGTTGGGCGACGAGGCCGCGATCATGGCGGCGTTCGAGGAAAACTCGCATGATGCGTCGCGGGTGGGCGGAAAATAACGTTTAGCCACTCGCCTTTGGCGAGCGCGAAACGCGCGTTCGCCAAAGGCAAACGGTTAAACAAGATCGAGGTTGTTTTGAGATGGGCAAACCGACCGGCTTCCTGGAATATCCCCGCGAGCTTCCCATGGCGCGTGCGCCGAAGGAACGCGTCCACGACTGGAATGAGTTCCACGCGCACACCGAGGACGCGGTACTGCAACAGCAAGGCGCGCGCTGCATGGATTGCGGTGTTCCCTTCTGCCACACCGGCACGCTCATCGGCGGCATGGCGTCGGGCTGCCCGATCAACAATCTGATTCCGGAATGGAACGACCTCGTCTATCGCGGCCTGTGGAAGGACGCCCTCGAACGGCTGCTGAAGACCAACAACTTCCCGGAGTTTACGGGCCGCGTTTGCCCGGCGCCGTGCGAGGGGTCCTGCGTCCTCGGCATCAGCGAGCCAGCGGTGACGATCAAGAACATCGAATGTACGATCATCGATCGCGCGTTTGACGAAGGCTGGATGCAGTCCGAGCCGCCGCCGTTTCGCACCGGCAAGAAGGTCGCCGTCGTTGGATCGGGGCCCGCGGGGCTGTCGGCTGCGGCGCAGCTCAACAAGGCCGGGCACTGGGTCACTGTCTTCGAACGGGCCGATCGCATCGGCGGTCTCCTGATGTACGGCATCCCGAACATGAAGCTCGACAAGCGGGCCGTCGTCGAACGCCGCGTCAGGCTCATGGAGGCCGAGGGGATCAAGTTCATCGTCAACTGCGAGGTCGGCGTCAGCTATCCGGTGGATACGCTGGTGAAGGATTTCGATGCCATCGTCCTGTGCGGCGGCGCGACCAAGCCTCGCGACCTGCCGATTCCGGGGCGAGAGCTCAAGGGTGCCCACTTCGCGATGGAATTCCTGACGAAGAACACACGGAGCCTGCTCGATTCCAACCTTCTCAACGGCGACTTTATCAGTGCGAAGGACAAAGACGTGATCGTCATCGGCGGCGGCGACACCGGCACCGATTGCGTCGGCACGTCGATGCGCCACGGCTGTCGATCGCTTATTCAGTTCGAGATCCTGCCCAAGCCCCCAGACGAACGTGCCCCTGATAACCCGTGGCCCCAATGGCCGAAGGTCTACAAGATGGATTACGGCCAGGAGGAAGCCGCCGCCGTCTTCGGCGCCGACCCGCGACAATACCTCATGAATACGGAGAAATTCGTAGGCGACGCGCAAGGCAACTTGAAGGAGCTACACACCCACCGGATCGAATGGGTCAAGGACGACAATGGCCGATTCGTGATGAAAAAGGTCCCCGGCTCCGAACAGGTGCTCCCCGCGCAGCTCGTCCTCCTGGCGATGGGCTTCCTTGGCCCGGAGAATCAACTGCTCGAAAAGCTCGGCGTCGAGATTGCGAAACTTCCCAACGGCACCCACAACGCCAAGGCCGAGTACGAAAGGTACCAGACGAACCTGCCCAACGTCTTCGCCGCCGGCGACATGCGCCGTGGCCAGAGCTTGGTGGTGTGGGCCATCAACGAGGGGCGCGGAGCCGCCCGCGAGTGTGATCGCTACCTGATGGGGGAGACGGTGTTGTCGTAGCTCATCACGACACCCAGCCATCGCTGTGCTCACCGGCGGACTTGTATAATACGTTGATGACTCAACCCCACACCCTCGTCGCCCTCAAAGCCTCCGGCTACCAATCCACCTCCGTCAAGGACGAGATGCGTCGCAATCTCATCCGCAAGCTCAAGGCAGGGGAGCCGATCTTTGACGGCATCCTCGGTTATGAGGAAACCGTGCTGCCGCAGGTGCAGAATGCCATTCTTTCCAAGCACGACATGCTCTTCCTCGGCCTGCGCGGGCAAGCCAAGACGCGCATGTTGCGGCAATTGACGCACCTCCTGGATGATGCGATTCCGATTGTCGCGGGGAGCGAAGTTAACGACGATCCGCTGCGGCCCTTGAGCCGCTATGCGAAGGACCTGATCGCCAAACACGGCGATGAGACGCCGATCGAGTGGATTGGACCGGACCAGCGCTATCACGAAAAGCTGGCGACGCCGGACGTGACGATCGCGGACCTGATCGGCGAGATCGACATGATCAAGCATGCCGAGGGGCGGTATCTGTCGAGCGAGTTGACGATGCACTTCGGCCTGATCCCGCGCTCGAACCGCGGCATCTTCTGCATGAACGAGCTGCCAGACTTGAGTGCGAAGATCCAGGTCGGCATGTTCAATGTGCTCGAAGAGCGCGATGTGCAAATCCGCGGCTATCCGGTGCGGCTCGATCTCGATCTGTGCATGGTGTTCAGCGCCAACCCGGAAGACTACACGAACCGCGGTCGCATCGTGACGCCGCTGAAGGACCGCATCGGCAGCGTGATTCGCACGCATTATCCGTTGTCGCGCGAGATCGGCGTGGCGATCACGGATGCGAATGCGTGGGCGGATCGAGCCGCTTGCGGCTTAGCAGGGAGTCCTGCTAAGCCGCAAGCGGCAATTCACGTCCTCGTTCCCTTGTTCATGAAGGAAATCCTGGAGGAGACCGCACGCCTGGCCCGCACCAGCCAGGCGATCAATCAGCAATCCGGCGTCAGTGTACGCATGTCGATCGCCAACATGGAGAACATGATCTCCAACGCCGAGCGCCGCGGCCTCTTGCTCAACGAGAGCCCAACGGTGCCGCGCATCAGCGATCTGGCGTATCTGGCGGCCAGCACGCGCGGCAAGATCGAATTGACCTTGAGCGAGGACGACGGGGCCGAGGAAAAGGTGCTCGCCAAGCTGCTCGGCGAGGCGATCAAGAACCTGTTCGAGGCGAACTTCGATGTCAAGCAGTTCCGCGGCCTGGTCGAATGGTTCGAAGGAGGCAAGACGCTGCAAACCGGCGACAAGCTGCCGGCGTCGGCGTACGTGCAAAAGCTGAATGAGCTGCCGGTGCTGAAGAGTGCGGTCATGAAGTATTTGGAGAGGCCGGAGTTGCAGGAGATTCGTCGGCAAGCGGAGGGGCCGCTGCTGGCGAGCGTGGCGGAGTTTATCCTCGAAGGGCTGCACGTCGAGAATCGGCTGAACAAGAGCGCGAAAGCGGGCGAGGGCGTGTATCGGCGGTAACCGTTCTTCGTTTAGCGCCCGCGTGGCGCCATGCGGGCGCTAAACGAAGAGGGGGATCACTTCAAACCCAGCGCCTGCCGCTTCTCGATGATGAACTTCACGTGATGCGGAATGTGGTTGATCGCGGTTTCCAGCAACACTTGCAGGGTGCGCGGCCCACGTTCATTATGGACGCCGACGCGCTCGAGGGCCGAGTCGGGCAGCTTTTTCAGAATGCGCGCCAGCTGGCTGCGTGTCATTTCGAGGATCGTTAATTCCTCTTGCAGGTCGCGTTCGTGATAGGCCAGGGCGGCCGCGAATTTGTTCTCGTCGGCGCCGACCAGCGTGGGCTTGTCCTCGGCGATGACGCGTTTCATGCGATCGGCCAGGATCGGGTCGAAGTCGGCAAGATGGGCGACAACTTCGAGCGTGCTCCATTTGCCCGCGATGGGGCGTGTCAGGATTTGTGCGCGCGACATGCCGGCGACGGCCTGGCGGAGTTGCTTGGGGCCGTCGAGATACTGGTCGATCAATGTTTGCACGGTGGACATCGGTAACTCCTTTTTCAAAAACGCTGGAAGCCCCAGGCTAAGGTACGCCAAGCCCTGGGGTTCGGAGTACCTCACCCCAGGGCTTCCTCATGCCCATTTTTCAATAAGATTTATCTATGCAATCCGAATCGGCTGCGGTATCGTCTATGATCTGGATGGAGTGTGTAGTTCCTTTCAACTCGCGAAAGTAAAAAGACTTATGAAGATCTCGTTGAGGCGTCTTGGCCTGCTCCTGGCAGCAGCACTGACGTTCGCGTCGCCGAGCGATGCCGCGTGCTGTTACTTCTCCGCGAAGAACACCGACATCTTGCAGCCCGCCCAAAAGGTGTTCATCACCTGGGACCCGGCCGAGAAGATGGAAACCTTCACGGTGCAGCCGAAGTTCGAAGGCAACGCCCTCGATTTCGGCATGGTGATCCCGACGCCGACGGAGCCGAAGCTGGACGTGATGCCACGCGAGTTCTTTCGGCACCTCGCCATTTACACGATCATGAAGAACCGCGACTTCCCGCACTCGAAGCTGCTGCCGGCGCCTCGGTTCAACTCGCCGGGCGGATTCGGCGGCGGCGGTGGCGGCGACAAGAAGGCGATGGCGGACCCTTCCGACAAGAGGGAAGCTCCCATGCGGCCGCCGGTGCGCATCCTGCAAGAAGGCGCGGTCGGCTCGCTCGAGTACAAGGTGCTCGAAGCGGACAGGGCCGACGCGCTGTTCGATTGGCTCAAGAAAAACAAGTACAGCTACACCGGCGATGAAGCGAGCTTGGGCTTCTACATCCAGAAGAAGTGGATCTTCACCGTCATGAAGATCGACACCGCGCAGATGAAACGCAACAAGGACGGCACCTTCGTCGGCGATGTCACGCCGACGCGGTTCACGTTCTCCAGCGAGTCGCTGGTCTATCCGCTCAAGATCACGCAGATCTCGGTGCGTGAAAAAACCGAAGCCCTTTTCTATGTGCAGGCCCCGTTCAAGGTCGATCTTCCCGGCGACATGAGCTACCAGTATACCTGGGTGCCGATGCTGCGAGGCGCGATCGGTTGCGTCGGCGGCTTGCCGGGCGGCGGGCAGAAATGGCTCGATAACTTCAAGGGCCAGATTCCGGATCTATTGGCCCGCGCCCAGCAACTCGACTTCCGCTTTGTCGCCGGCCAGCGTCCCCAGCCGAACAAGAAGGGGCACATCCCGACCACGATGGAATGGGCCCGCAAGCTGTCGGCCGACGATGTCAAGATCCTACGCGGCGAAGCCCCCTACGGCGAAAAGGTCCCCGACGTTGACGAAGGCTTCACGGCGGCGGACCTGAAGGACCCCCAGCGGGCCCAGGCCATCTTCAAGGTAATCCAGGCCCGGCTCGCCAAGAGCCAGAAGGAACGCCCCTTCGGCTATCTGGTGCGCGAGGCGCCGGCCGGCGACGTGCGTAACTTGAATCTGCTGCTGGGCCATCTGCGCGACGGCTTGTTCATCACGAAGTTCCGCAAGATCTTCGCCCGCGACGAGATGAACGCCGACCTGGCGATTGTCCCCGCCCGCTACAACGGCCTCGAAGACAACTCGGAGTACGAAGAGATTCTGCCGTCGTCGCCGCCATGAAAAACCAGGAGTCAGGGGTCAGGAGTCAGTTGACTCGGCGAGCCCCTGACTCCTGATTCCTGACCCCTGACAAGGAGATTCCGCATGCGTTCCTACTGGCTGCTGCCCGCCCTGGCGCTCGGCTTGATCGTGCCCGCGTCGGCGCACGCGGCGTGTTGCTATTTCTCGGCGAAGAACACTGATATCTTGCAACCCGCGCAGAAGGTGTTCATCACCTGGGATCCCGCCGAAAAAATGGAAACGTTTACCGTGCAGCCGAAGTTCGAAGGCAACGCCCTCGATTTCGGCATGGTCATCCCGACGCCGACGCAGCCCAAGCTGCATGAGATGCCCAGAGATTTCTTCAAGCACCTCGCGATCTACACCATCATGAAACGGCGTGAATTCGCCAATTCGAAGCTGTTGCCACAGGTTGGATTCGGCCGCGGTCGTGGGCTCGGCATGCCCCAGGCGGCCCTGGCGCGGGATGGCAATAATCTCCGCGAGGCCGGTGAAGCGGAACGCCCCAAGGTTATCGTCCTCGAAGCCGGCGTGATCGGCTCGCTCGATTACAAGATCATCCAGGCCGACCGCGCGGACGATCTCTACCAGTGGCTCAAGGACAACAAGTACACCTACTCCGGCGATGAAGCCACGCTCAACCATTACGTGCAAAAGAAGTGGATCTTCACCGTCATGAAGATCGACACCATGCAGATGAAGCGCAACAAGGACGGCACCTTCGATGGCGAAGTCACGCCGACGCGCTTCGCGTTCGCCAGCGAAAAGCTCGTCTATCCGCTCAAGATCACCCAGATCTCGGTGCGTGAAAAGACCGAGGCCCTGTTCTATGTGCAGGCGCCTTTCAAGGTCGATCTGCCGGGCGACATGACCTACCAGTACAACTGGCTCACGATGCTCGATTGGTCGCGCGGTTGTCAGGGCGGCATCCCCGGTCGTGGCCAGGTTTGGCTGGACGGCATGCAGGGCCAGTTCCCCGCTCTCATGGCCCGCGCACGCGAGCTCAATTTTCAGTTCCAGCCCCGCCAGCGCCCGCAGCCCAACAAGAACGGCCACATCCCGACGACAATGGAATGGGCCCGCAAGCTGACCAAGGGCGACGTTGGCGTCTTCGTCGGCAAGTCTCCCTACAGTGAAACGGTCCCGAACGTGGACGAAGGCTTCACGGCCGCCGACGTGCGCGAACCCGCCCGTGCCGAAGCGATTTACAAAGTGATCCGCGCCCGTCTCGCCAGGGTCCAGCAGGAACGCCCCTTCGGCTACCTCGTCCGTCACGCCCCGGCCAACGACGTGCGCGACCTGCAGCAGCTCGCCGGCCATTTGACACTGGACGGGTTCATCACGAAGTTTCGCAAAGTCTTCGCCCGTGACGAGATGAACGACGACCTCACGATTGTCCCCGCCCGCTACAACGGCGCCGAAGACAATTCGGAGTACGAGGAAATGCTGCCGTCGTCGCCGCCATGAGCAACATCAGGAGTCAGGGGTCAGGAATCAGGAGTCAGTTGGCTCGGCTGGTCCTGATTCCTGATTCCTGACTCCTGATTCCTGACCCCTGACTCCCAGGATGCACCCAGCCATGCGAAACCTCTTCGTCTTGCTTCTTTCGGGCGCCGTCGGCCTGGCAACTTTGATGTCGTTGAGCCATGCGCAGGAAAAGACCAAGGAGCCCGAGGATCCCCAGAAGGTCCTGGCGGGACTGCTCAAGGGCGCCAAGCAAAAGGACGACGTCAACGTCCGCGTCAACGCCATCATGGGGTTGGCCGAGTTCGGCCCCCAGGCGGCGCCGGCCTTGCCCGACCTGCTCGACGCGTTGCAAACCAAGAACGAAGACCTGCGCCTGAATGCCGCCATCACGCTGGCGAAGATCGGCAAGCTCGCCGTCAAGCCGGTGTCGAAGTTCCTCGACACCGACGACAACGACACGCGGTTTTACGCCATCTGGACGATCGGCTGGATCGGCCCGGATGCCAAGGAAGCCGTGCCGATGATGATCAAGGCGATGTCTGACAAGAACGAGGGCATCCGCCGCAAGGCCGCTTTCGCGCTCGGCCGGCTCGCGGGCGATCCCGAGCAGACCATCAGGGTTTTGATCAATGCGTTCAAAGACGAAGTGGACGAGGTGCGCCAGGCCGCGGGCGAGGCGCTGTCGAAGTTCGGCAAGTCCGCCGTGCCGCCGCTCGTCGAGCTTCTCAAGCAAGACAACCCCAAGGCACGTCTGCAAGCCGCGACGTCGCTCGGCGAGATCGGCTCGGACGCCAAGGATGCAGTGCCCCTCTTGAAGACCCTTTTCCTGGCGGAAAAAAGCGACGGCGCCCACCATTACTCGATGGTGCTCGCGAAGCTGGGCAAGACGAGCGTGCCGGCCCTGGAAGCCGGCTTCAAGGATAGCCGCGCCGATGTGCGCCAGTTCGCCTCGCAGGCATTGGCGCAAATGGGCGCCGACGCGGTGCCGGTGCTGGTCGATGGCCTGGGCGACAAGAACGTCGAGGTGCGCCGCCTGGCTGCCCAGACGCTTTGGCCCATGCGCATCGGCGACAAGTCGGTCGTCATTGCCCTGTCCTTTGGCTTGAGCGACACCGATGACCAGGTGCGCAACTGGTGCATCAACGCCCTGCAGCAGCTCGGCCCCCTGGCCAAGCCGGGCGCCGCCAAGATCAAGGCGGCGCTCTATGACATGAACCCCAACGTCCGCCAGCAGGCCTATGGCCTCCTGAGCCAGATCGGCGAAGATCCCAAAGACGCGTTGAACAATGGCCTGGCGAGCAAGAACGACAAGATTCGCATCAACACCGCGAGCCTCATGGTGAACGTCGGCTTCAACATGAACGATGCACTGCCGATCCTGACCGAGGCGCTCAAGCACGACGACCTCGGCCTCCGCATGCAAGCCGCCTTCACGCTGGCCCAGCGCCGGCTGGAGACCAACAAGCTGGTGCCTCTCTTCGTCCAGGGGCTGAAGCACAAGGAGACCGGCGTGCGGATCCAGGCCGTGCAGGGCCTCAGCATGCTCGGCAACACCGCCAAGACTGCGGGCCCCGACCTGGTACAGGCGCTGAGCGATCCGGAAGGCCAGGTCCGGCAGCAGGCGATCTATGCCCTGCAGAATGTCCGCGCCGATCCCGAAGTCGTCGTCCCTGCCTTGACGCAGGCCTACAAGGACGGCAAGGCCGAGACGAAACGCACCATCCTGCAAGTGGTCCACATCTACGGCGGCAAGGCCAAGGACATCGTCAGCGCCGGTCTGAAGGACAAGGACGCCGGCGTGCGCCAGCAGGCGGTCTTCGCCTTGCAGAATCTCCAGGGCGATCTCACCGAGGCACTGCCGACGATCGTTTCTCTGATGAAGGACAAGGAGCTGGGCGTCAATCGCCAGCAGCTCGTCTGGCTCTTGCAGCGCGCCGGCGAAGGGGCCGCGCCGCACCTCGGCGATCTCTTGAAGGATTCAGACGTCAACATCCGCATACAGGCCATCCAGATCTTGCGCAACCTGGGGCCTAAGGCTGCCAAGGCGATTCCGCAGATCAAGGAAGCCGTCAAGGATGAGAATGTTAACGTCCGCTTGAACGCGATGCTCACACTCGCTACCGCCGGCGGCGAAGGGCCGGAGTATCTGGCCACTCAGTTCAAGAAGGAAAAAGATTCAGGCATCCGCGCCAACCTGCTGCAGGCCCTCGCCTTCTCGCGCGATCGGCAGCTTGCCGTGCCGCTCCTCGTGCCGGCCATGAAGGACGAAAACGTGCAGGTGCGCCAGACGACCATCAATATCCTCGGCAGCTTCGGCCGAGAATCCAAGGAAGGTTTCGAGGCGTTCAAGCTGGGCCTCAAGGACGGGGAGAATCAGGTGTGCGTCAGTGCCGCCTACATCGGCAGCTTCTACGGCGCCAAGTCGCATGAATCGCTGGAGGATGCGCTGCAGATCGCCAAGGATTCAGGCTTCCGCCAGGCGCTCTTGCAGAGTATGCAAAATTCGCAGTACCGCTCCAAGGCCAGCATCCGGCCGCTCATCGAATGCCTGAAGGATACGAACGTGACCGTGCGGCACTTCGCGTGCAACATCCTGGGCGCAATCGGGCCGGACGCTTCTGCCGCCCTGCCTGCGCTGCGCGGCCTGGAGAAGGACGGCAACAACCAGCCCTTGCAGCAAGCCGCCCGCAACGCCATCCAGAAGATTGAGAAGAATTGACCGCGTGGACGCCCAGGGGTGAGGTACGCCGAATCCCAGGGGTTCGGAGTACCTCACCCCTGGGCGTCCACTAGGTTGTCGCTCGCGCCCTCCGCCTCTAAACCAATTCCATGAAGCATCCAACGCACTTGTCGCCGCGAGAATCGGCCGTCCTGGTCGTGGACGTACAGGAAAAGCTGATGGCGAAGATCGCCGGCGCCGACGCGCTCGTCCGCAACAGCGCCTTCTTGCTCGATGCTGCTAAAATCCTGGAAGTTGACATCGTCGCCACCGAGCAATATCCCAAAGGGCTCGGCCCCACGGTGGCGGCGCTGGCCCAGCGCGTGCCGTCGCGCCCCGAGAAGCTCGGCTTCAGCTGTTGCGCCGTGCCGCACCTGGCCGAAAGTTTTCGCGCCCGCGGTCGCACGAAGATCGTGCTGGTCGGCATCGAGTCGCACGTGTGCGTGCTGAACACGGCGCTCGATCTGCTCGCTGCGAGCTTTCAGGTTTACCTGGCGGTCGATGCGCTGGCGAGCCGCTATGCGATCGATCACGAGACCGCGCTGCGCCGGCTGGAGAAGGCCGGCGCGATCTTGACGACGGTGGAGACGTGTGCGTTTGAATGGATGGGCGGCTCCAACCATCCAGCCTTCAAGCAGGTCAGCGCCCTGGTGCAAGGACGCATGAAGTTGCTATCATGACCCCGCCAAGCCCCAGAATGAGCGCAGCGATTCCTGGGGGTCAGACCTCCAAAAAAAAGGACGACGACGTGCCGATCCCCGGTCAACTCAATCCTTCCCCGCGACTTCTCCTGGGCCCCGGCCCCTCTGACGCCCATCCGCGCGTGCTGACGGCGATGGCGACGCCGCTCCTGGGCCACCTCGACCCGCAGTTCCTGGCGATCATGAACGAAACGCAGGACATGCTGCGCGACGCCTTCCTGACCAAGAATCGGCTGACGTTCCCCATCAGCGCCACCGGCATGGCCGGGATGGAAACGTGCATGGTCAACCTGCTGGAACCCGGTGACAAAGTCGTCGTCTGCGTCAGCGGTTTCTTCGGCACGCGCCAGGTCGAGATCGCCGAACGCACCGGCGCCCAGATGACCCGGCTCGATGTTCCCTGGGGAACCGTCTTCGATCTCAACCAGCTACGCGAGACTTTGACCAAGGTCCGCCCCAAGGTGCTGTCGATCGTTCATGCCGAGACTTCGACGGGCGCGTTGCAGCCAATCGACCAGCTCGGCAAGTTGTGCCACGAGTTCGGCACATTACTGCTGGTCGATGCCGTGACCTCACTCGGTTGTGTCCCTTTGAAGCTTGACGAGTGGGAGATCGACGCCGTCTATAGTTGCACCCAAAAGGGACTAAGCTGTCCGCCTGGGCTTTCGCCGGTGTCGTTCAGCCCACGCGCCGTCGAGGCGATCGGCAAGCGCAAAACGAAAGTGCAAAGCTGGTACTTCGACACGACCATGGTGCAGAAATACTGGGAAGCCGACCGATTCTACCACCACACCGCGCCTATCACAATGATCTACGCCATCCGCGAAGGCCTGCGCCTCGTGCTGGAGGAAGGGCTGGAAACGCGCTGGGCGCGGCACGTGGCGAATCACCGCGCTCTCAAGGCCGGCCTCAACGCGATAGGGCTCGAATACTCCGCGGCCGAGGGACATCAGCTTCCGCAGCTCAACGCCGTCAAGATTCCCGCGGGCGTTGATGATCTGACGGTTCGCAAGAAGCTGCTGGCCGATTTCGGCATCGAGGTCGGCGGCGGCCTGGGCGACTTCAAGGGCAAGGTCTGGCGCATCGGTTTGATGGGCCATAACTCACGGGCGAACTGTGTGTTCCAGGTACTGGGCGCACTCGAGCAGTGCTTGCTGAGCGTTGGTTGCAAGGTTGCTCCGGGCGCGGGTGTTGCGGCGGCGAATAGGGTGTATGCTGGAGGATAGCGATCCTCGTTTAGCGCTCGCCGGACGCCGCGCGGGCGGTAAGCGAGCCAAAAACAATGAACCACGGATCACACAGATAACACGGATAGGGAGAGAAAAAATGTAGGAGGTGTAAGTGTCTACTCCAGTACAACTCCACCGGATTTTCTTATCCGTGCCATCCGTGTGATCCGTGGTTCTTTGTTTTAGGCGGTAAATGTAAATAGGGCTATTCGGTATGTTCCCCCAAACCCGCCTCCGCCGCCTGCGTTCTCACCCCGTCCTGCGCGACCTCGTCCGCGAGACCTCGCTCTCGGTCTGCGATTTCATCCTGCCGATGTTCGTCCGCCCCGGCAAGAACATCAAGAACGAGATCGCCTCGATGCCCGGCAACTACCAGCTTTCGATTGATCGCCTGGTCGATGAGGTCGGCGCTGCTGAGAAGCTAGGCATTCGCGCGTTCATTTTCTTCGGCATCCCGGCCACCAAGGACGCGCAAGGTTCCAGTGCCTGGCATGACGAGGGGATCGTTCAGCAAGCGCTGCGAACCTTGCGCCCGGTCTTCAAGGATGTGCTCCTCATCACCGACGAGTGCTTCTGCGAGTACACCGATCACGGCCATTGCGGCATCTTGCACGATCATCGCGGCACGCTGGATGTGGACAACGACGCGACGCTTCCCAACCTGGCCCGGCAATGCCTGAGCCACGTGCAGGCCGGCGCCGATATGGTTGCCCCCAGTGGGATGATGGATGGCATGGTCGCCGCGATCCGCAAAAGGCTTGACGAGTCGGGCCACAACAACATTCCGATCCTCAGCTACGCCGCCAAGTACGCCTCGGGTTTCTACGGCCCCTTCCGCGACGCTGCCGAATCGCCGCCGCAGTTCGGCGATCGCAACAGTTATCAAATGGACCCCGCCAACTCGGATGAAGCGTTGCGCGAGGTCGCGCTCGATCTTGACGAAGGGGCCGACATCGTCATGGTCAAGCCGGCCCTTTCCTATCTCGACATCATCCGCCGCGTCAAGGACCGCTTCGGCGTCCCCGTGGCCGCGTACAATGTCAGCGGCGAATTCGCGATGGTCAAGGCAGCCGCCGCGAGGGGCTGGATCGACGAACGCCGGGTGGCGCTGGAGATTCTTGCGAGCATCAAGCGGGCCGGCGCGGACATGATTTTGACGTATCATGCGCTGGACGCGGCCCGCTGGTTGAAGTAAGTTGTTTACGTTTAGTGTTCGCTCCGGCGCCGTGCGGGCGCGAAAACGTAAACGGGGTTGGCCTATGCTCGTCGGCAAGGAACTCGGTCCCTACGTCGTTGACAAGGAGCTCGGTTCGGGCGTCATGGGGACCGTCTTTCGCGCCAAGAGCAAAAAGAGCGGTGATGCCGTTGCCATCAAGCTCATGTCGCTCGCGCTCGGGTCCAGCGAAACCGCCCTGAGCCGTTTCACTCGGGAAGTCGCCATTCTCAAGCAGCTCGATCATCCAAACATCGTCAAGTACAAAGGCACCGGCCGCTATCACGGTTCCCCGTTTTACATCATGGAGTACGTCGAGGGGGAATCACTCGACCATATCCTCGGTCGCCGCAAACGCATCGCGTGGGAAGATGTCGTCGATCTCGGCGTCCACCTGTGCGCCGCCTTGCAGCACGCCCACGACAAGGGCATCATTCACCGCGATCTCAAGCCATCCAATCTGATGATTCTCACGGGTGGTGTCGTCAAGCTGACCGACTTCGGCATCGCCAAGGACACCGACGTCACCGCCCTGACGGCTGCCAACTCCACCGTCGGCACCGCCGCCTATATGTCGCCGGAGCAATGCAAGGGCGTCCGCGACATCACCCTCAAGACCGATCTCTACTCGATGGGGATCATGTTCTATGATCTTTTGACCGGCAAGAAACCCTTCGTCGGCGACACGGTGATGGAGGTGTTCCTGCAGCACGCGAACAGCACCAACTACAAGCGGCCTTCCGAAGTCGTCATGGAAATTCCGATCTGGCTCGATACCCTCGTCTGCCAGCTCAAGGAAAAAGAAACTGCCAGAAGGCCGATCAACGCCAATGCGGTCGCGGACTCGCTGCGGCTCATCCGCCAGAAAATCGAAGCCCAGCGCGGCGCCGGCATCGCGGCCGCCAGCAAGCGGCGAATGGATCGCACCAGCGTCGACAAGCCACTCGATGAGGAAGACAAGGAAGCCGCCCGGGCGCTCCTGGGAAAGAAGAAAAAGAAAGAGACGCAGCCGTTCTATACCCGGGGCTGGTTCACGATTCTCGCGCTGGCGATGATCTTCGGCCTCGCCTTCGTCGGCATCTATTTAGCGTTCATCAAGACGCCGAGCGCGGACACACTCTTCGCGGAAGCCAAATCGGCGATGGAATCTCAAGGCAACAAGACCCGCAAGGAGGCTCGCGACGGCCCGATCGCCAGCTTTCTGCGCTACTATCCGCAGCACGACAAGATGGCTGCGGTGCAATCCTGGGCCGACCAGGTCGATTTTGAGATACTCGACAAGCAAATGCACAATCGCCGCACCCGCCAGATGACAATCAGGCCAGACGACAAGGATCGTGCCGAGGAGCAGTCGGCCCGCGATGCCCTCGATGATGAGGACAACGGGAAACTTCCCGATGCCTTCAAACGTTGGGAAGAACTGAGCAAGAAGAAGGGAAATCCTGACGCGGATTTCCATGCCTGGGGCTTGGTAGGCGAGAGGTACCTCCAGAAACTTCAGAAGGTGGACGCCGAGTACCAGCAGCTCGCGGCCAAGATCAACAACGAAGCGAAGCCGGCTAACGCTTTTGAGAAGACCGCGTTTGAAGCCCGGCACGAAGAGCTGAAGCAGCAGGGCCACCTTGCCGACGCCTTGAAGCATGGTAAGGACGGCGACGATGCGAAGGCAAAAGCGGCCCGGGACGAGGCCAGGTCGTGCCGAGACAAGGCAGAGGAACACTGGAAGAGCCTGAAAAAGGACGCCACCGCTCCGTCCTCGCGCCACTGGCAGCTGCTGGCGGCGTGGCGCTTGAGCGAATTGAAGTAAGGAAGCCGAATCCGATGCCAACGTCATCCGTCTCCCTACCCACACGCCCGCTCGGCAACACCGGCCGGCAGGTCACGCTATTCGGCCTCGGCGGCGAAGGCGTCTTGCGCACCTGGGGCGAAGAGCGCGAGGCCGCCAGCGTCATCAGCCGGGCCCTCGATCAGGGTGTCACCTACTGCGATACTGCACCGGCCTACGCGGGCAGTCTGGATTACTACGGCGCCACCCTCGGCGAGCGCCGGCAGCAGGTGTTCTGGGCTTCAAAAACCCACGACCGCACCCGCGACGGCTCCTTGCGCCTGCTCGATGAAAGCCTGTGCCGCGCCCGTACCGATCACTTCGACCTGTGGCAACTGCACGACCTCCGCACCACCGACGATCTCCGGCGTATCTTCAGCAAAGGCGGAGCGCTCGAAGCGCTCGTCCAGGCGAAAGCGGAAGGGCGCGTCAAGCACCTCGGCATCACCGGACATCATGATCCCGCGATCCTTCTGGAAGCGATGCGCCGCTTCGCGTTTGATACAGTGCTAGTTGCTCTCAACGCCGCGGACGGGCATCGCTTGCCGTTCATCTCGACGGTAGTCGCGGAAGCCGTGAGGCAAGAGATGGGCGTCATCGCCATGAAAGTATGCGCCCAGAAACGCGTACTTGATTACATGACGATGACCGAGGCGCTCGGCTATGTCTGGTCGATTCCCGGCGTCAGCCTCGCGATCGTTGGTTGCGAGACGCCGGCGGAAGTGGACGAGAACGCCAACATCGCGCGGACGTTTCAGCCCTTCGCGCCCGAACGCATGCGCGAACTGGAGGCCCGGACGAGCCGGTCGGCCCGGGCGCTCGCCTACTTCAAACGGCCCGAGATGTAGAGATTCACTTTTTCCAGTTTTCCGCCTGCAATACTCCATGCCGGATCCCGCAAGGTGCGTCCGCGCACCCTGTCTAGATAATCGGCAAACGAATCAAGCATTTTCAAGAGGACGAATCCGATACGATCAGGAGGTGGGCCATGTCAATCCGAGGTTGTCTCGCGGTTCTGGTGGCGTTGATAGCGGAGTTTGCTTTGGGCGCTCAGGGGCGCAACGATCCCAAGACGGAGCCATCGCCGCACACGGCTGCGCTCGAACTCATTTTCAAGACGCAGCAAGCGCGCTTGCGTGAAGTGGACACGGAGAACTGGTGGCACGACGCCCGGGAACGCGCCTGGATCGTCCAGCGGCCGTTCCATCCCGGCGTCATCGATTCCACGCACATGTTCGATGTGAACTACCGCATCGGCGGCAAGGAAGTTGCGTCCTGGATGGTCGATACCCGCAAGGGTTCCGTGCAAGCGCGGGACGTGAAGGTCAAGAAGTTGTGATTGGAGTGCCCGCTTGCCGTTTTGCGTTCACGCGGCGCCGCGCGATCGCGCTATTGCGCAAGCACCTCCGAGTGGACGCGCCGTGATTCTTTGCCAAAACAGACCAATAGCACCTTTTCGATGCTGGGATTGGTCGCGAGAAATACACGCACTTCGCGGACGGCAATGCGGGCGGCGCGGTCGATCGGGAAGCTATACGCGCTGGTGCTGATCGAAGGGAAAGCGATCGTCTTCAAGTCATGCGCGACAGCAAGTTGGAGCGAGTTGCGATAGCACGCCGCGAGCAGATCGTCCTCGTGATTCTCGCCGCCGTACCAGACGGGGCCG
>SHZY01000154.1 GCA_009692065.1 Gemmataceae bacterium | reverse complement strand
AAAGCCCGCCGCACAATTGCCTCGTGCTTCGCATCCACTTCGATCGTAATCCTGGTGCTCATGGAACATCCTTGTTCAGGGGTAATGAATCCAACTGGACCTGGTTTACCCAATTTCCGCCATCAGCACCAGAGAACTCGGCTACACCCCATGTGTCGATGTGTGGTTGCAGTCAGACGCCGCTCATGCGTGGGCTTTGCGCTTCTCTTCTTCACCTTGTTGCAATATTTCGTCCTTCTCCTCAACTTCTTCGCTCTCGAGCACCTCGTTGTCGATGTGCACCTCTTTGCCGAGATCATGAAACCGTGGCCCGAGCACTTCGACTACGGTCGGCTTCGTGGGCGGTTTCTCATAGGGCAGGAAATAACCTTCCACCACCACTGCCTGGTCGCGATACTCAGCACATTGCGTCAAGAAATCGTGCAGCTCCTTGAGGCGATAGTGCGGCACACTCGCGAAAACGTGGTGCGGCAAATGATAGTCCTGCCCCATCGGAAAGACCGCGAAGTTGATGAGCGGGTTGACGAAAAACACCCGCGTGTTGGTCAGCCAGCCGCGCCCGCCGTTGCCGTGCTGCACGATTTGCCGCAGGATCATGAAGAACGAGAACGACGTGAAGATCGGCGCCACCCACAAGAGGAAATAAAAGAGGGCCGCATAGGGCGTGACCAGGCTCAGCCAGGCCAGCCCGTTGAAAAGCAAGGACACGTAAGTCATGCGCAACAGCGTCATCACGCGCATCGACACCACCGGATGCACCCGGCTCTGGTGATACATCGTAGCGGGGATGCAGGCGTAGAAAATCATGATCGCGACATACAGCAGCGCCGGCACAATCGCGAGCAACTGCACGTTCTCTACGTACACCAGCCCGGCCAGCGTGCCGATCAGCGCCAGCATGTACAGGATGCCGACGCGCACCGTCGTCTTGTTCGGCTTCCAGCCCTTCTTGAGGTAGGGATTCTTGTCGGTCGGGATCGCGTTGTAGGCGGCACGAATGCGCATGAAGCGAAACAGGTTCGGCAGCCAGAGTTGCTTGAGCAGCGTGACGAGAAACGTGCGTTGATCGACCGGAAAGTGCAGCCAATGCCCGCTGGTTTGCAGTTGCGACACATCGGGATCGCGGTCCGGATCATTGACGAACTGATGATGCGCGATGTGCTGCAAGCGATAGTGCTGCGTCGAGCTGAACAGGGGGAACATGCAGAACCAGTCCGAAACCAGATCGTTCCACAGCCGATGCTTGAGCAGAATGTGGTGCGACGCCTCGTGCGCCAGGCCGGTAAGCTGATGCTGGCCGGCGCCGATCAACACGATCGCGAACAGCGTGACCGGCACGTTCAGCCAGAATGACCAGTCGTTGAGCGCAAAGAACCACAGCGTGGCGGCGATTACCAGGGCGAGAAACAGATAAGTGCGTGCCAGATAGAAAAGGTTCGTGACGTTATCGCATTGCCGCAGCTCCTGCAACTTTTCCTTGATCCGCGGATCGCTGAGCTCGGTCATCGTCGCGGGTGTTTGCAGGTCGGCGGCCATCGTGCTCCCCGTCTAGCCGCTCGCGGCGTAGCAAGGTCGGACCGCTACGCCGCGCGCAGCTCACGCCCCCTCGCCCGCCTCTTCGATCACGTCCTCCGCGACGTAGATCGGCACCTTGGCGGTCACGGCCACGGCAATGGCGTCCGACGGCCGGCAATCAACCTCGACGATCTCGCCGTCCCTCTTGACGCGCAGCTTGGCGAAGTAGGTGTGCTCGCGCAGCTCGTTGATGTAGATGTCCTGCAAGTCGCCGCCGAGATAATCGATCACGTTGCAAACCAGATCGTGCGTCAACGGCCGCGGGAACTGGATCCCCTTGATGCGCTTGTCGATACTGAGCGCCTCGAACATGCCGATCACGATGGGGAAGGCACGCTCGCCGTCCACCTCGTGCAAAAGGATGATCTGCGAATCGTGGATCTCGTTGATGATGATCCGTTTCAATTCCATCAGCACGGGCACGGCAGCCTCACTTTGGCGCGGCTGCGCCAACCTTGCGGATAATTCCGATTATGCCGGGCGAACGATTCGAACCAGCGCGAAACAGGCCCAATCTGTTCCGCCCTCCGTCCGACGATGATAAAGGCGTTCCCTCCTTGCATTGTAGCGAGTTTGCGCACTCTTTTTCCACGTTTTGGCGCGGCCGCAATGGCTGCGAGCGCCAAACGAGGATCGCGCTGAAAACGTTTGCTTGCGCGTGTGCGGCGGCATATAGTTGGAAGTAGGGACCCGTTGCGGCGCGCGACATCCTTGCTTTGATGAAAAGCACCCGTCCGGCGGTGCACGACGGATGAATATGAGGTCGGTATATGCCCCTGTCACTCAACGTCGGCACCTGCACGCTTCTGGGAAACTATCGTGAGAACAACGAAGATTCCATCGAAGTGAACACGTTCCCCGACATGACCCTTTGCATCGTCGCCGACGGCATGGGCGGCCAGGCCGCCGGCGAAATCGCCAGCAAGCGCGCCATCGACGTGGTGCCCCGCGAACTGCGCAAGAACCTCGCCTCCGCCGGCGATGAGGAGCAGGTCAAGCAGGTCGTGCGCAAGGCCGTCGTGCAGGCCAACGAAGAAATCATCACGATGGGTTCCCTCGACCGCGACCTCAAGAACATGGGCACCACCATCGTGCTCGCACTCTGGTGCAAGGGACGCGAGTTGTTTATCTCCAACCTGGGGGACTCCCGCGCGTACATGGTTCGGGGCGGACAGATTGAACAATTGACAATCGACCATTCCCTTGCCCGCGCGCTGGTCGAGAACAAGACCATCACGCCGGAAGAAGCCAAGGAGCACCGCTTCAAGAACTACCTGTGGAAGTACCTCGGCAGCAAAGAAGTTGGCGACGGCCCCGAGGTCAAGCCGATCATTCTCGAAAAAGGCGACCGCTTCCTCCTGTGCAGCGACGGCCTCACCGGCCCGGTCCCCGATGAGAAGCTCTTGCAATTCATCCAGGAACACCCGAACGTTCAGGACTGCGCCGACGGCCTCGGTCAACTCGCCCTCGAAATGGGCTCGCGCGACAATGTGTCGTGCATCGTCATCGAAGTGGTTGAGAACTGAACGAATCCACCTCCTCGTTTAGCGCCCGCGTGGCGCGATGCGGACGCAAATCGAAGATCAAACATAAACCTGCGCCGTCGGCTTGATCACCAATTCCGGCACTGACACATGCGCGGGCAAGAGCGCCACGAAGCGCACCGCCTGCGCGACGTCTTCGGGACGAAGTATCTTCGCGCGGTGCTCCTCCGAAATCGGCGCAGGCCGAAACACCAGGATCGGCGTATCGACCTCGCCCGGATAGATGTTGCACACACGAATGCCGGAATCCGTTTCCTCCGCAGCCAGCGCGAGGCCAAGCGCCGCCTGGCCGAACTTGGAAGCAGCGTACGCGGTGCCCCCCAGCGGCGAGGCGCGTTTGCCGGCGATCGAGACGATGTTGATGATGAGGCCGTCCTTGCGCGCCAGCATGGTGGGAAAGACGGCATGGATCGCGTAGAACGAACCGTCGAGATTGGTGCGGATCAGCCGATCCCAGGCCTCGGGCGTCAACTCGCGAAAAGTCCGTTCCTTGAGATTGGTGCCGGCGTTGTTGACCAGGATGTCGATCGGCCCCAGCTCCTGGGTGACCCGCTTCACGAGCGCGGCGACCTGGGCTTGATCGGAGACATCGGCCGCGACGGCGAGAACCTGGTTAGGATGGCCGAGCTGTCTGGCGACGTCGTCGAGTTTCTTCTGATCGCGGCCGGCGATGGCGACGCGGGCGCCTTCGTCGAGGAGCGCCTTGGCGGATGCCGCCCCGATGCCTGAGCCGCCGCCGGTGACGAGGGCGGTCTTGCCTGTGAGTTTTGCCATGAGGTTTCCTTGTGATACAATGAACACGCTATTGTGTTCCTGTGTCAGTTTAGGGACGATTTTTGCCAATGTCCTCGTTTAGCGCCCGCATGGCGCCACGCGGGCGCTAAACGTAAACAAGAAAGGACCTTATTCATGAACATCGACCTCCGCCGCCGCACTGATGAGCTGCTCGCCCGTTTGACTCAGCTCCGGGACTCTCTTTGACGTCTTCAACAAACGTAAGGAACGCGATCGGTTCACGGATCTCATGGGCGCGCCGAACTTCTGGGACAACCAGGAGAAGGCCCAGCAGATCATCCAGCAGCTCAAGCCGCTCAATGCTCTCGTCAACGAGTTCGACGCTCTCGATGCTAGCGCGGCCGATCTGAACGCGCTGTGCGAACTCTGCGCCGAGGACGCGAGCCTCGAAGACGATCTGCAAAAAGAACTGCACGCCGTCGAAAAGAAGGCGGCCGAGTTCGACCTGCGCGCCATGTTCACCGGCCCGCAGGACACGGCGAACGCTTTCATCAAGATCAGCGCCGGCACCGGCGGCACCGAGGCGTGCGACTGGGCCCAGATGCTCCTGCGCATGTACACCCGCTGGATCGAACGCCATGGCTACGACGTCGAAATGATCGACGAACTCAGGAACGACGAGGCCGGCATCCGCAGTGCCACGCTCCTCGTGAAAGGGGACTACGCCTACGGCTACCTGCAAAGCGAGATCGGCGTCCATCGCCTGGTGCGCATCAGCCCGTTCGACTCCAACAAACGCCGACATACGTCCTTCGCCGCCGTCGATGTCGCCCCCGATATCGAAGGCACCATCAACATCGTAATCATGCCCGACGATCTCAAACGCGACACGTTTCGCTCGGGCGGCCCCGGCGGGCAGCACCAGAACAAGACTGAGTCGGGCGTGCGCTACACGCACATCCCCTCGGGCATCGCCGCCGAGAGCCGCACCGAGCGCAGCCAGCACAAGAACGACGCCAATGCGATGGCTCTCTTGAAGTCCAAACTATATCGCGTCGAGGAGATGAAGCGCAAGGCCGAGACCGAGAAGCAGTACGATGAGAAGGGCGAAGTTTCCTGGGGCAGCCAGATTCGCAACTACGTCATGCAGCCCTACACGCTGGTCAAGGACGTCCGCACCGACACGCAGACCGCCCAGGTGCAAAATGTTCTCGATGGCGAGATCGATGAGTTCATCCAGGCGTTTTTGCGGGCGAAGGCGGAGAAGGAGCACAAGAAGTAGGAATTTCAGATTGCAGGTTGAAAGAATTTGTCCAAGCCTTGGGATGAGCGCAGCGATTCCCAGGGGTCGCCGCGAGAGAACAACACCATGAGACTTCGCATGTTTGTTATGGTTTTGGTGTGTGTCACCGCATCCGCGGATGTCCTAGCCCAAACCGACGCCAAGAAAAAACAGGATCAGCCCAAGTCTCGCTACGAGTTCCGCCAGGTTCACGACCCCTACGGCAGCGGCAAGTTCTACATGGACCGCGAGATCGCTCCGGTCATGAGCTACCAGGGGGCCGGCTGGCTCGAACGGCCGGAGCGTGAACGCGAAGAGGCGGTCTCCAAGCTGATGCCCTCGCTCGCTATCAAGGAAGGCGACCACGTCGCAGACTTCGGCGCGGGCAGCGGGCATCACACTGTCAGGCTATCACCCCTGGTCGGCGCCAAGGGGAAGGTCTATGCCGTCGATATTCAGAAAGAGATGATCGCCATCCTGCAGAAACGGCTCAAGCGGGAGAAGATTTCCAACGTCGAACTCGTCTTGAACACCGAGAAAAACCCGAAGCTGCCGGCCGGCAAGATCGACATGATCTTGATGGTCGATGTCTATCACGAGCTGACGTATCCTTATGAGAATACCGTCGAGCTAGTGAAGGCGCTCAAGCCCGGCGGCCGGCTGGTGTTCGTCGAGTTCCGGCTGGAGGACCCGAAGGTGCAGATCCTGACCGTGCATCGCATGTCAATCGCCCAGGTCATGAAGGAGATGAAGCCGTTCGCCGAGCTGAAGCATCAGAAGACGCTGGATCATCTGCCGTGGCAGCATGTGATTATTTTCGAGAAGGTCGAGGCGAAGGAGCCGCGCACGAAGTAAGCGGCATCGCAGTACCGCTTACTTCGTTCGCGGCTCAGAGAAAGCGGCGATCAGCGCTTTGGCTTTGGCGCCGACGATCGGCGCCTGGCACGCAAACTTCTCGCACACATACGTCGTCACCTCCCCCAGCGCCACACGATCCTTCAAGAGCGATACCCCGCCGTCACCGTCCTTCGCCTTCCACGCGACCACCTGATTCGGTCGAAATGGCCGGCGCAGCAACCGTAGCACCTCGATCACTTCCGCGTTCTTCGCGTCGCCGACGACGGCAATCTCCTTGACTGGCCCCAGGTGAAAATCGAGCGCGTTCAGCATCTGCCCCGCGGCCATCGGCGAACGTCCCATCAAGCCGCCGAAGAGATGCAGCGTGCGCTCGGCCATTTCGGCCAGGTGGGCATCGCCGGTCAGCTTGGCAAGCCGCAACAGCGCGATAACGGCCATGGAGTTGCCGGACGGCGTCGCGTTGTCGTGCGGGTCCTTGTTGCGTGCGATGAGCATCTCGTGATCTCGGCTGGTGAAATAGAAGCCGCCGTCGGCTTCGTCCCAGAATTGCGTGAACAGAATGTCGCTCAACTGAAGAGCTGAGGCAATCCAGCGCGGTTCAAATGTCGCCTCGTAAAGCGTGACCAGGGCATCGGCGAGGTAGGCGTAGTCCTCCAGATAGCCATTCAACTTCGGCGGCGCCGCTCCAAGGGTCGTGCGAAATAGCCGGCCATCGGCGCGGCGCATCCTGGTGAGCAGAAAGTCGGCTGCCCGTGTCGCGGCTTGGGCGTACTCCGGTTTCTCCAGCACCTGGGCCGCCTTCGCAAAGCTGGCAATCATCAGCGCGTTCCACGCCGTCAGGATCTTCTCGTCGCGGCCCGGCCAGATGCGCTGGCTGCGTACGGCGAATAGCTTGTCCTTGCATCGCTGCACGCGGGCCTTCAAATCGTCAATCGGCATCGGCAGCATCTTCCCTTCGATGTCCAGCGGCCGCGAGAGGTGCAGAATGTTATGGCCTTCCCAGTTCCCCGCCGCCGTGACGTCGTAGATCGAAGCAAAGAATTTGGCGTCATCGGGGCCGAGAACGGTCTGGATCTCCGCGAGCGTCCAGACGAAGAACTTGCCTTCGACGCCTTCGCTGTCGGCGTCCTGCGTGCTGTAGAACGCGCCGTCCGGGCTGGTCATTTCACGCAACACGTAGGCCAGGGTTTCCTCGACGATCGCGCGATAGAAATCGTTGCCGGTGACCAGGTAGGCTTCGAGGTACGCCATGGAGAGCAGGGCGTTGTCGTAGAGCATTTTCTCGAAGTGAGGGGCGAGCCAGCGTTCGTCGGTGGAGTAACGATGGAATCCGCCGCCGAGTTGATCGTAGATGCCGCCCAGCGCCATCTGGTCGAGCGACTTGGTGACCATCTCCAGGGCTGAATCGTCGCCGAAGCGTTTGGCGATGCGCAGGAGCAAGCGCAGCTCCATCGGGTGCGGAAACTTCGGCGCTCGGCCAAAGCCGCCGTGGACCGTATCGAAGGCGCGCTGGAGCGAATGGCCGGCGTTGCGCAGCAGGGCTTCGGCGAAGACGCGCTCACCGGTTTGCGGCGCGCCGGCGGCAGGATCGAGCCGCATCGATTCTTGCACCGCGTTGACGATGTTGGCCGAGCTGGAATCGATCTCGGCGCGCCGGTTCTTCCAGGCGTCGGCGAGTGCGGCGACCAGGTTCTTGAAGGCCGGCAGGCCGTGGCGGTCGGTCGGCGGGAAGTAGGTGCCGCCGTAGAACGGCTTGAGATCGGGCGTCAGGAACACCGACATCGGCCAGCCGCCGTGCTGGGTCAGCAGCTGCACGGCGGTCATGTAGATCTGATCGAGATCGGGGCGTTCCTCGCGATCGACCTTGATGCTTATGAAGTGTTCGCCGAGAATCTTGCCGACTGCCGGGTCCTCGAAGCTCTCGTGCTCCATCACATGGCACCAGTGGCAGGCCGAGTAGCCGATCGAGAGGAAGATTGGCCGATCCAACTCCTTGGCCTGGCGCAGGGCTTCCTCGCCCCAGGGGAACCAGTCAACTGGGTTGTGGGCGTGTTGTTTCAGGTACGGGCTGGTCTCGTGGAGCAGCCGATTGGGTTGGGTCATGCGGCTATGATAGGCGGATGTGGCGCTTGCGGCATAGCGCTCGCGGTGAAGCGCCATGTACCCGATGTGTCACGGCGGGCGCTAAACGGGGACGGGGGGAATTACGGCTCGATGGTCGCCTCGATCACCAGCGGCGTCGCGTCCTGGTCGAGGTCGGTGCGGATCATCAGGGTTTTCTTGAGGTCGCCGGCCTTGGTCGGTGAGAGGTGAACGGTGAGCACGACGGCGGTTTCCATGCGGTTGGGGATGTCCACCGTGATACCGTCCCCCTGGCCCTCGACGGCGGTGACGCGGAAGGGGCGTGAGGCGCGGACGATGACCTTCTTGGTTTGCGCCTCGCCGACTTTCAAATCCTTGACGACGACCGGATTGGGCGAGACAGCCAGGCCCGCCTGTACGTTGCCGACGACCTGGAAGGAAACCACCGGACTCGCGGGATCATTGGTTTTGAGAAGGATGTCCTGCTTGAACGAACCGGCCGCGGGGTCGGCCTTGATCGTCGCCAGGATGCGGAAGCCCTTGCCGGCCGGGGCGCCCGCGAGCGGCTCGACTTTCAATTCGAACGGGGCTGACGCATTCTTGACGATCTCGGTCACGCGCCAGTTCGGCAGGTTGCCGGCGTATTCGATATCGATCGTCTTGGTCGGCGTCTGGCCGCGATGGAGGTTGCCGAAGTCGATCTGACCCGGGTTGAAGACGACGTCGCCCCGGGCGTTGGCGGAGATCACCAGCGTCGCCGTCGAGACGTACTTCGGGCCGACGGTGATGTTGACGCGGATTACCTTGACGCCGGAGAACTGCTTGCCGTCCATGAGAATGTTGAGCGTCGCGGTCTCGCCCGGCTGGAGGGAGCGGGTGCTCGGTTCGGCCCTCAGACAGCCGCAGGAGATCTTGATGTCGGTGATGTCGAGCGCGACCTTGTAGATGTTGGTCAACTTGAAGGTGTGCTTGAGCTGGGCGCCGCGGGCGACGACGCCGAAGTCGTGAGTCGTATCGCCGCCGAACAGCTTGTCGGCCCACGCGGCAGGCTGGGCGCGAAGCGAAGACAACGGCAGCAACGAGACGGCCAGTGCCAAGACAAGCTTGCGCATCACAACTTTCCTTCCGTGGAGAAGACCGATCGGCAATCGCAGAGCATCCATATTAACGCAATACGGTATTCTGGAAAAGACGAAGTAGCCGCGAAAAAACGCAAAGGACGCAAAATGGGCGAATGCGGGTCACCCCGTTTCTTGCGTCTTTTGCGTTTTTTGCGCGGCAGAACTCTTGGCGATTCCGTGGGCCTATCCACCATCTTCGTGTTTGGGAAACGCCTTCTCCGGGTCGGCGGGCAGATTCAGCACGCTCTCGGGGAAGAAATCGACGACGAAGTTGACGATGTCCTTGACAGACAGCACACCGATGGCCTTGCCGTCTTCATCGACGATGGGGATATGGCGATAGCCGTCCACGCTCATCTTGTTGAGAGCGTAGGCCACGGAGGCATTGGGGGGCAACGTTTCAGGGTTGGGCGTCATCACCGCTTCGACCTTCAAGGTGGTGCGGCCCTCCTTGAAGACGACCCGGCGCAACACATCACGCTCCGTGAAGATGCCGACGAGCTTCCCGGCCTTCTGCACCAGTACGCAGCCGGTGCGGTGCTCGTTCATGTCGTTGACTGCGCTGAGCACAGTGGCGTCGGCGTCCACCACAAAAGGCTTGTGGGCCATGAGTTCGCTCACCGGCGTCGCCAGCGCGGCCCCGCGGACGCGTTCCGTGTCTTCATAGGCGTCTTCGAATTCGCTCAGATTCATAGAGGTCTCCCAGCTGAGAAGTGATAGGAGAAAGTCTACCAGAACGACAAACCGATTGCCATCGCTAAATCGGCAGAATCGTGAACGCCCAGGGGTGAGGGTACTGCCGAACCACTGGGATTCGGAATACCTCATCCCAGGGCTTGCCACGAATCCACCAGCCTATTGCAGATCGCGCCGCGGCGTGGTATTACGAATTCATGACGCGAATCGCTGCCACGGGATTTTTGGCCTTGTTGATGTTGACACTCGAGCCGGCATGGGTGTTTGCGCATAATCTCAGCGTCGATTGCCGACTGGCCGACGCCGTAGTTCACGTCGAGGTTTATTACGATGACGATACGCCCGGCGCCAATGCAAAAGTCGAGGTGCGCGACGCCAACGAAAAGGTGATCGTCAAGGGGGTCACCGATAACCAAGGCAAGTGGAGTTGTGCGGCGCCGCCCCCTGGCAAGTACGTGGTGTACGCAGACGCCGGCGCCGGGCATCGCGCCAAGCGCCGGATCAACGTGCCTGACCCGGCCGAGCAAGCCAGAGGCGCCGAAAACTCGCCGACGCCTGACAAGTCAGCCATGCCGTCGATCAGGAGCGACTCGATCAGCGAGGGCCCGAGCAAGGATGAAATCACGCGCACGCCGTGGCTGAAGATCGCCATCGGCCTGGCCGTGATCGGCGTGTGCAGCGGCGCGTTCGTGGTGGCGATGCGGTTGAAGCGGGGCGCTCAAGCCCCGCGATGAGCGCAGCGATTCGCGAGGGAAATTGCGTCACACAATCTGCCGAATCACATCCCCGCGCGAGAGCGTGATCGGCCGACCCAGCGTGTCCTGATACTCCGCATCGGACTGCATCCCCAGGCAATGGAAGATGGTGGCGAGCAAATCCTGCGGCAACACCCGGCCGTCGCGCGGGAAGCCCGCGATGCTGTCGGAAGCGCCATGCACCGTGCCGCCGCGGATGCCGCCGCCGGCGAGCGCGACCGAAAACACGCGGCCCCAGTGATCGCGGCCAGCGCTGCCGTTGAGGCGCGGGGTGCGGCCGAACTCCGCCATCCACACCACCAGCGTCTCGTCGAGCAGGCCGCGCTGCGACAGATCTTCGAGCAGCGTCGAATAGGCGGCATCCATGATCGGCATCAGCTGCTTGAGCCCATTGGTGTTCTGGCTGTGCGTGTCCCAGTGGCCGTTGTTGTGGGCGTTCGGCACGCGCGACCAGTTGACGCGCACCAGCGACACGCCCGCTTCCACCAGACGGCGCGCGAGCAACATGCTCTGCCCGAACTTGGTACGGCCATAGCCGTCGCGCAACACGGCTGATTCTTCCTGGACATGGAAGGCACGCCGTGCTCGCGAACCGGCGATCAGGTCAAAAGCCTGCTGCTGCTGAACGTTGAAGGCGCCAAGGTTGCCGGCGTGCGTCAAACCGTCGAGTCGCTGGTTGACCTGCGTCAAGAGCGAGGCCCGGCCATCGAAGCGCGCGGTGGAGATGTCCGGAGGCAAGCGCAGGCCGTCGATCTGGAAGCCTGCCGTGTGCGGATCGCAGTTGATGAGCCAGGGATCGGCGGTGCGGCCCAGGAAGCCGGCGTCCTGCCCCGGCCAGGTCAGGTTGCCGTCGTTGGCGGATTGCTCGGGGAGCGTGATCGCGGCGGGCAGCCCGCTGGCGCCGGGGACGACGCGTTTGACGATCGCGCCGAGACTCGGCCAATCGTTCGGTTTGCCCGGCTTGGCGTTCTCGACGCCGAGCGGCAGGTGCGGGTACCCCGTCGTCATGTAGTAGCCGCTCGATGAATGCGCGTTGTCGTTGGTGACCATGGCGCGCAAGACGGCGATCTTATCGAGATGGCGCGCCGTCTTTGGCATCAACTCGCCAACGAGGATGCCGGGGACGTTGGACTGGATGGGGCGCAGATCGCCGCGGACTTCGGCGACGGCGTCGGGTTTGGGGTCCCACGTCTCATGCTGCGGCGGTCCGCCCAAGAAACACATGATGATGCAAGACTTGGCCGCAGCCCCTTGTTTGCGCTGCGGGCTCGTCGCGCTGGTTCGGGCGGCGAGCAGCTGTGGCAGCGCCAGGCCGCCGAGTCCGAGGCTGCCGATGCGCAGCCATTCGCGCCGGGTGATGCCGTCGCACAAGGGTGCACCTTGATCGTAAATCTGGAACATCGCCTGCCCCCCGATGATCGCCTCGGCGCGGTTCGCCGCGCTAGGATTCATCTACCTTTGTAGCCGTCCTGTTGAGCCATTGCAATTCGAAACGAGGCGTGCTACAAGATTTATCGTCCAGATATTCCTGCCGCGCCAGGTTATTTCCAGCCCCGGCCTTCGTCTAATCCTTCAGATAGTCCGGGAATAATCGTCGCCGGTCGTCTTTTTTGGGGAGTCAGAGTATGCGAATCCGTAGATTCTTCGTCTGTTTGGGGTTGGCCCTCGTCCTTTTCGGGCGGTTGGACAGCGGCCCAGGACGCGGGAAATACGATTCAGGTAATCGTAGGCGACGACGGCACCATCAAGGTCATCAACGTGAAAACAGGCAGGGTCCTCTCCACCGAGAAGATCCAGCAGCAAAAGAAAACGGATTCCGTGCCGTCGAATGACAGACAACTCGACGAAGCACGCAAGGCTCTCGAACGCCTTCTACAAGACAAGAAGCGAATCCTGGAGACTCAGAGCAAACGCATCTTGATCGTGCAGGACAAGCAGATTGAAATCAATCCAAAGGGCATCAAGATCATCATCGGTCGTGATAGCACAGCCCGGATCGTCACCGAACCGGATGTCAAGAAACCCGCTCCCCAGCCGGCCGGCAACGTTGACCAGAAGCTCGACCTCATCCTTAAACAGCTCGGCGAATTGCGCCGCGATATTGACGCTATCAAGCAGAAGGTCGACGGCAAGCAGCCGCACGGCATCCTAACATGGGACCTCAAGCCGAAAAACGTCATCAAACCCAAGGAGAAGGACAAAAAGCCCGGCGCCCCCAACATCCAAATCATCCCTTTCCCCGGCGGCAAGGACGGGAAGAAAATCGATCCGGAGGTCCTGAAGCGGCTCGACAAGATCATCGAGGAGCTGGAGAAAAAGGAGCGCGATAAGGCGCGGCCCATACCCGACCGCGACGATCTGCTCGAAGCCCAGCGTAATCTGGAGCGGGTCATTCGCGAACTCGAGGCGATCGAACGCAAGAATCGCAAGGACAAATAGGTGCGCTGACCGGAAGGCGGGAGAGGGGCAGCCTCGCTCAGACATGCGTCGCCGATGCTCGCTTGGCGGTTTCGCGCGGCGACTCGCGCGAAGCCGCCAAGCGAGCAATCAATACGCTTTTCTGACAAGAACTTCCAAACAAGACGTGCAACTTCGTGTTCTTTTGGCTAGCAGCCCGTTGATTAAGTCGATATTTCGGCACCGATCACGTCGAGCGCGACGGCGACGGTCCAAAGGTCGATCGTCGGAACATTTTCACTTCGGTGCGACCGACGGCCGCAGGTTCGACTCCAAAGCATCTCGGTGGCAAAATAG
>SHZY01000153.1 GCA_009692065.1 Gemmataceae bacterium | reverse complement strand
CAAAAACAGTTACCCAACGGGCATCAAGGTCACCGACGACGAACTGGCGTCGGTGAATCTTCGCCCAGCAAAGTTCCACGGCGAGTGGAACTATACCATCAGGCCGTCCGGATGAAGTTGTAACACTAATCGCCGGACAGCCCCTAAGCAGAAAGAATCGCGCCGCGGCAGGGCCGAGCTGTTGCTGGCGGATCGAGCCTCGATCTGGAACGCCCGGCCAGAGAATCGCCAACGGCCGTCCTTCTCCCAATGGGCCGGCATCCACCTGCTGACTCACAAGAAAAACTGGACCGAGCCGCAGCGCCAGATGATGCAGAGGGCAGGTCGGTATCATGCGTTGCGGGGATTGATCCTTTTCGTCCTTCTAGCAGTGGCGGCCACCACCGGCCTGGCGATCCGAGATCGGCTGATTGAACGCGACAAGGCGAATCACGCCACGGGCCTGGTGGGACGAGTTTTCGACGCCGACATCACCCAGGTTCCAGGAATCATCAAGGAAATGGAAGCGTACCGGGCATGGACGAATCCACTGCTCAAGGATGCGAAAGTAAAGTCAGCTGCTGATCCGCGCCAGCAACTGCACGCCAGCCTCGCCTTGCTGCCGGTGGATCCGAGCCAGCTCCGTTACCTGTACGGTCGGTTACTTCAGGCCGAGCCACAGGAATTGTTGGTGATCCGTGTCGCGCTGTCCGATCACGGCGACGCGCTTTCCGGGCCTCTGTGGACGCTTCTTGAGAAACCAACGCACGACCCGGCTCAACGCTTGCGTGCGGCGTGCGCCCTTGCCCACTACGATGCGGTGAACCCGCGCTGGGACAAGGCGGCGCCCGACGTGGCCGCGATCCTGGTGAGGCACGACCCGTTCGCGATTGCCAAGTGGACCGACGCCTTGCAGCCGGCGGCATCTTTCTTGTTGCCGTCGCTAGCGGCTTTCCTCGAAGATGAAAAACGCAGCTTGCCCGAACGCGGCCTGATCGCCAAGGTGTTTGGCAACTACGCCGCTACTCAGCCGGACGCCGTGCCGCGCCTGGAAGCGCGGCTGGCGGAGGAACCACCCCCGAACGCCTCCGCGGAGGCGAGGCTTGCACACATCAAAAGGCAGGCGAGCTGCGCGGCCGCTCTGCTCGTCATGGGGCACGGCGAAAAAGCCTGGCCGCTCCTAAAGCATCAACCCGATCCGACGCGGCGCAGCTTCCTCATGGAACGCATCATCGGCATGGGAGTCGATCCCAAAGTCCTGATCGCCAAGCAACGCCACACGCACCCTTCGATCCAGCGGGCGCTTCTGCTCTGCCTGGGCGACTACGGTGTCGGACCGTTGCCGCAGTCGGAGAGACAGAATCTTCTGGAGGAGTTCGACCGGCTTTATCTCACGCTTGGCGATCCGGGCATCCACGGCGCCTTCGATCGGTTACTCCGGCAATGGCAGGGAGATGACGCGCTAAAGGCACTCGACAAGCGTTGGACGCCTGGCGATGGCCCAGGTGACCGAAGATGGTACATCTGCAAAGCCGGCCTCACCATGGTCCGGATCGACAAGCCCGGCGACGTCTGGGTCGGCGACGGCAAGAGCAAGCACCAGCGGCGCGTGGCGCGCAACTTCGCAATGGCCAGCAAGGAAGTGACGGTAGAGCAGTTCCGCCAGTTTCGCAAGGACCACGTGTACGGCGACAAGGTCGCCCCGACGCCAAATTGTCCAGTGAACAACGTTTCGTGGTATGAAGCCGCCGAATACTGCAACTATCTGAGCGCTCGGGACGAAATCCCCAAGGATCAGTGGTGCTACCTTCCCAACGCTCAAGGCAAGTTCGCCGATGGCATGACGCTGGCGCCCAACTACTGGCAGCGGACCGGCTATCGCTTGCCCACCGAGGCCGAGTGGATTCATGCTTGCCGCGCGGGCGCGGAAACCGACTTCTTCTTCGGCCACTCCGTCGAGTTGCTCAACTCCTATGTCTGGAACGCGGGCAATGCGCTGGGCCTCAGCCATCCGGTCGGCACGCGCAAGCCGAACGACTTCGGCCTCTTCGACATGCACGGCAACGCCTGGGAATGGACGCAGGATGTCTATCACGAGCAAACCCCGCTGCCCGGCAGCAAGCTTCGCGAAGACATCCAGGAGGATCTCGAGGTGAAAGCCAAGGTCGATCGCGTGGTCATCGGCGGCTCGTGGGGCAACCAATCGGTTATGCTGCGCTCCGCCTACCCCATCTGGTACGTGCCCGGCTACCGCAGCCCCGGCATCGGCTTTCGGCCAGCCCGGACGCTGCCCGTGGACTGACAGGGTCGCCGGGCCGGTTTCGTGACCTTTTCCCTCGACGAGACCCCTCGCCGTGTGATAGAATTCCTTTTCCTGCCTCCCTGTGGTCGCCTCCTTTTTTCAAAGCGTTTAACCATGACCTCCGCAAGACCCCTCGCCATCCTGTTCGGCCTTCTCTGCCTGCCCGGCTTGCTTTACGCCGGCGGAACTAATCCCAAGGGCATCGAGTTTTTCGAGAGCAAGATTCGCCCCGTGCTCAGCAAGTATTGCTACGAGTGCCATTCCGCGCAATCGAAGAAACTCAAGGCCGACCTATTGCTCGACAGCAAGGCCGGGATGCTCAAGGGGGGCGACTCGGGGCCAGTACTGGTGCCGGGCAAGGCTAAGGCGAGCCTGCTCATCAAAGCGCTGGAGCACGACGGGCCGACCAAGATGCCGTCGCAATCGACGAGGTTGCCCAAGGAGATCCTCGCCGACTTTGTCAAATGGATCGACATGGGCGCCCCTGATCCTCGCGAGGGGAAAGTCGTCTCGAAGAAAAAAGAATACGATATCGCGAAAGCCCGCAGTTACTGGGCCTTTCAGCCGCTCAAGCCAATCACTCCGCCCGCCGTCAAAAATTCCGCCTGGGGGCGCACACCGGTCGATCGCTTCATTCTGGCCAAGCTCGAAGAAAAGGGGTTGACGCCGAACGGTCCGCTCAGCGCCGAACGGCTGCTGCGACGGGCGCACTTTGATGCGACGGGATTGCCGCCGACGGTGCAAGAGGTGGAGGAATTTACGAAGGCGTGGGATGCAGCGGGCGCTAAACGGGGAGAGATCTGGGCGCAAACGATCGAACGATTGTTGAATTCGCCGCGCCACGGCGAACGCTGGGCGCGCCACTGGCTCGACACCGTCCGCTTCGCCGAAAGTGGCGGCTACGAGTTCGACGGCAATCGCCCGAACGCCTTCTACTATCGCGACTTCGTCATCAAGGCGATGAACCAGGACATGCCGTTTGACCAGTTCATCCGCTGGCAGATCGCGGGCGATCAACTCGTTCCGGGCGATCTCAACGCCATCGCGGCGACCGGCTTCCTCGTCGCTGGCTCGTATCCCGGCCAAACAACCTCGAAGACGCTGGCGCTCATCCGCTACGATCATCTCGACGATATGATCTCGACGCTCGGCACCTCGATGCTCGGCCTGTCGCTCGGCTGTGCCCGCTGCCATGAGCACAAGTACGATCCGATCCCGCAAGAGGATTACTATCGGCTCGTCGCCGCGCTGGGCCGGACTGATTCCGCGAACCTCAAAGTCAACACAGATGCCGAGAACTACAAGAAGGCGAAGGCCGCCTACGATCTGGCCCAGGCGCCGCTGCTCAAGGCGCGCGACGAGTTCGAGAAGAACGAGGCGCCGAAGCGATTGGCCGCATTCTGGACCGCGAACAAGGACAAGCCCCTGCCGACGTGGCTGAACGTCGTGCCCTCGGGGGTCAGTACGACCAAGGAACTTGCGAAGATCGAGGCGGATGGCGCCGTGTTCGCCGTCGACAAGGGAAAGGTCTACACAGTCGAAGTGCGGACGATGCAGCGCAAGATCAAGGGCCTGCGGCTCGAAGCGCTGACCGACAAGCGCCTGCCGAACATGGGACCGGGGCAGGGCAAAGATGGCCGATTCGTGCTGACGTCCGTCAGCGCGAATGTGCTGCCGCTCAATGCGCCCAAGGGCAAGGCAAAACCGATTCAGGTCAAGATCAAGCCGACCGCCAATCCGAAGGTCGTCTGGTCCGGCGACGCGGGCAAGAATCAGGCGACGACCTTCGAATTCGTCGGCGATGTCGGCTTCGATGTCGGCACGGTCCTGAACATCAATCTCACCTTCGAAAGCGATGCGCTGACGCTCGGCAAGTTCCGCGTTGCACTGACCACGACCGCGCCGGCGCCGGTCGACGCCCAGGCACTGGATCAGGCTCCCTTCGAATTGATCGCTGCGCTTCAAGCAACCAAGGGTGAATGGAAGGTCGAGCGGCGCGACGTCATCGTCTCGTCGCTGCGCCAAATCGATGCGGATGCCGAGCGGATTTACGGCGCCGTTTCCCGCCACGCGAAGGAGGAGCCGAAGCCGAAGCTCATCGACGTTTTCGCGGCTCAATCCGGCCGTGGCGGTTCCGTCAACTTCCTGATCCGCGGCGAACCCGAAAAGAAGCGTGAGGTCGTCACCGCCGGCTTTGCCCAGGTCCTCACGAGTGCAGCGATCAAGGAGCAAAAATGGCTGGGCGACCCGAAAACTCCCGCCGAACCGCGCGTCGCCCTCGCCAACTGGATGACCGACTCCGAGCACGGCGCCGGCAACCTGGTCGCCCGCGTCATCGTCAATCGCCTGTGGCAACACCATATGGGCAAGGGCATTGTCGGCACACCCAACGACTTCGGCATCCAGGGCGATCCGCCGACGCATCCCGAACTGCTCGACTATCTCGCCAAGGAGCTGGTGAAGAACGGCTGGAAGCTGAAGCCGATTCACAAGCTCATCATGACGAGTGCCGTCTACATGCAGTCGAACGAAATTGGCGCCCAAAGCCCAGGGTCGGCCGACCCTGGGCTTTCTCGGATGAAGATTGATCCGGCCAATCGCTTGTGGTGGCGTCATCCGACGCGCCGGCTCGAAGCCGAGGCGATTCGCGACAACCTCCTCGCCGTCGCCGGCACGCTCGATGCAACGATGTACGGCTCCGGCACGCTCGACGGCAACAGCCCGCGCCGCAGCGTCTACCTCACCGTCAAGCGCAGCCAGATGATCCCATTCTTGACGATGTTCGACGTGCCCGAAGCCTTGCAATCAATCGGCGAACGCAGCGTGACGACGGTGCCGACGCAATCGCTGGCGTTCATGAACTCACCCTTGGTGCGCGGCGCCGCCCAAAAGCTGGCCGCGCGCGCGCGGGCGAAGACCGATGAGGAATCCGTCGAGCAAGCGTACCTGATCGCGCTAGCCCGCCGCCCGACCGATGGCGAACGGCAACGCATGACGTCTTTCATCGCCCGCCAGGCCGAGAGCTATGGCAAGACGCCGCAAGCACGCGACCAGGCGTTGACCGATTTCTGCCAGGTGTTGGTGTGTTTGAATGAGTTTATTTATGTGGACTGAGGCTGATTAGCGAAGCTTCGCAGCAGCGTTGCAGAGACGTTTCTGCGAAGCGTCGCTAAACGATAAGGACCAACGACCATGAACCACGACTCCCCCCTCCCCCTCCCCACCCGCCGCCGCTTCCTCCAGAACGCCGGCATGGGCCTCGGCTCGCTCGCCCTGGCGTCGCTCTTGCACGAAGAGAGCAGCGGCCAGGAACGCCGGCAGCAGCCGCACTTTGCGCCCAAGGTGAAGTCCGTCATTTGGCTCTTCATGACGGGCGGCGCGTCGCAGGTCGATACCTTCGACTACAAGCCGGAGTTGCAGCGGCGTAACGGGCAGGCGCTTGCCGGGGCCGATCCACGCACCGGCTTCTTCGAGACCAGCGGCCGATGCCTGGCGTCGCCCTTCGCCTGGCGGCAGCACGGGCAGTCCGGCTCGTGGGTGTCCGAGTTGTTGCCGCACAGCGCCCGGCATGTCGATGACATGGCGTTCATCCATTCGTGCTACTCGCTGCAAAACAACCACGCGCCGGCAGCCATCGAGCTGATGACCGGCCTTAATCGGCCCGGCTATCCGAGCATGGGCTCGTGGATCACTTATGGCCTGGGCACCATGAACGAGAACCTGCCCGCCTTCGTCGTCATGCACGAGACGAAGCCGCGCGGCGACGACAACATCTGGACGCCCGGCTTCCTCCCCAAGAGCTACCAGCCGCTGACGCTGGATGCCCGCCGCCGCGAGGAGATCGCCAACCTCGCCCGCGCTACCGGAATGAGCGACACGCAGCAGCGCTCGCAACTCGACCTCCTTCGCGAGATGAATCAGCAGCATCAGCAACAGCGCACGCAGGAAGCCGATCTCGCGGCCCGCATCCAGTCGTTCGAGCTTGCCTATCGCATGCAGTCGGCGGCGCCCGAAGCACTCGATCTGCGCCAGGAAACACGGCTCATCCAGGATCTCTACGGCCTCAACAATCCGAATACGTCCACGTTCGGCCGGCAGTGCCTCTTGGCTCGCCGACTCGTCGAGCGCGATGTTCGCTTCGTGCAGATATTCTTCAGTTCGAGCCGCATCTCCGGCGGCGCGGTCAACGACGTGCCGTGGGACGGCCACAGCGACATCAACGTCAATCATCGCGATTGCGCCGCCAGCATGGATCAGCCGGTCGGGGCGCTGTTGAGCGATCTCAAGGCGCGCGGCCTGTTCGATTCGACGTTGGTGGTCTGGGGCGGCGAGTTTGGCCGCACGTCTGATTCGCAGGGCGCCACCGGCCGCGATCACAACCCGCACGCTCACACCATCTGGATGGCCGGCGGCGGCATCAAGGGCGGCGTCCACTATGGGGAAACGGACCCGTTCGGCTACAAGGCCGTCGTCAATCGCACCAGCGTCCACGACATCCAGGCGACCGTACTCCACTTGCTGGGTCTCGATCACACGCGCCTGACCTACCGCTTCAACGGCCGCGATTTCCGCTTGACCGACGTGGCGGGCAACGTCATCCGCGAGGTGCTGGCGTAGCGGGGTGCACGACACAGTTTGCGGAAAACCAAATACAACCACGGATTGCACGGATAACACTGATGGGAAGTACCGCTCAGGCATTTTTCCCCATCCGTGCAATCCGTGGTTTGATTCTTTCAAACCGAGTCGTTCGCAAGGCGTAGTGTGTCGGAACTGAAGGCCGCTGCTTGACCAGTAATTCTCGCCAGGATATGATCAACCCTGTTGCGGGTGTAGTTCAATGGTAGAACGGTAGCTTCCCAAGCTGCATACGGGAGTTCGATTCTCCTCACCCGCTCTGAACGCGAAGTCAAATCGAACGCAATTCATAGACTCGCACTTTTGGAGATTATCATGCCTCGCTACGTTCTCATGCTGCTCCTCAGCGCCGCTTGCGCGCTCATTCTGCTGCCCAGCTCGGCCCAGGAGAAAAAAGCTGACAACGAATGGGTCAGCCTGTTCAACGGCAAGAATCTCGACGGCTGGGCCGCCAAGTTCTCGGGCCATGCGCCGGGCGACAACTATCTCGATACCTTTCGTGTCGAAAACGGCGTCATTAAGGTGTCCTACGACAGGTACAAGCAGTTCGGCGGCAAGTTCGGCCATCTATTCTACAAGGACAAATTCTCGCATTACGACCTGCGCGTGGAATACCGCTTCCTCGGCGCGCAGGCCAACGGCGCCCCAGGCTGGGCCCTGCGCAACAGCGGCGTGATGTTCCACTGCCAGTCGCCAGAGAGCATGCGCAAGGATCAGGATTTCCCCGTATCGATCGAGTACCAGTTCCTCGGCGGTCCCGGCAAAGGCGAGCGCCCCACCGGCAATATGTGCTCGCCCGGCACCAACGTCGTCATCAAGGACAAGCTCATCACCCAGCATTGCGTGAACTCGAAATCCAAGACCTACCCCGGCGATCAATGGGTGACCGCCGAGGTGCAAGTACGCGGCTCCGGCAAGGTCAAGCACATCATCAACGGCGAGGTGGTGATGGAATACGAACAGCCGCAGCTCGATCCGAAGGACAAGGACGGCGCGGCGCTCATCAAGGCGGCGAATGGCAAACTCTTGCTGGAAGAGGGCTACGTCGCCTTGCAGGCGGAGAGCCATCCGTGCGAGTTTCGCAAGATCGAGATACGGGTCTTGAAGAAATGAGGTCCTGTGAATCTGCGGGGAAGTCCTGGGGTGAGGTACTCCGAACCCCAGGGATCGGTCATCGCAACGCCTTGATGACGCGAGCCGGATCATCGGATCCTACCAGATGCACGGCCCCCTCCGCCTTCAGCAGCGCCTGCACCTGCGTGGTCGGCTCAAAGGTTTTCTGCAGTCCGTCGGCGCTGAGCTTCGTGCCGTCACCGCGGACGCCGCCGGCGATGACGACGCGGCGCGGTAAACACAGCGCGGCCAGATGGGCGACGTCGCCGACCTCGCGCAACATCCCCGGCGCCATCAGTCCGAGTCTCTGATTCTTGTAAGGCGCATCCGTCACATAGCTCGCCAGCGAATCCACGGCGACGACGTGGCTGATGCGCGCATCCAGGGCGGCTGCCGTGAGGGCGACGACGCCGGCTGGGCCTTGGCCGACGAGCGCGATTCGCTCCGGCAACTTGCCATCCACCTTCTGCACCGCATCGATAACACCGCGAACATCCAGCGTCCACTGGCCCAGGAGCGGCCGGCCAATCCACAGGCCCCACTGTGCCGTGTTGTGATCGGGCGCTCCGACGACCTTATCACTCGGCCAGGCCAGCGCTCCGGTGGCGCGCAAGTCCACGGTCAGCACGCTCCAGCCGTCCTGCTGCAACGCTTTCGCCGTCGGGCTTCGGGCGGCTTTTTCGGCGCCATCGAGATCGAGCACGATCGCGAGTGCCTTCTGCTTGCCGGCACTTCGCCGGACCGCCAGGTCGATGCCTGGTTCGGATTGAAATTCAAACGTCGTGAACACACCCTTTTTGTCGTCCTCACTGATCTTTTTGAGTTCCTCAGTGACCTGCAGTAAGGTCGGCTTCGGATACCCGCCCAGCACCTTCTCAAGCAGCACCTTGCGCAACTTGGCCGACTCGGCACGCCACGCTTCCGCATCGTCAGCCACCTTGCACGCCGCCAGCAATCGATTCCCCTCGGCAGCGGCGAACTTCGGGATCGTCATCCACTCCGCGGGCCGGGTTTGGCCGGGGAAGCAGCGCAGCGACTCCGGATCTTCCGTCTTGATCGGCGGGTCGGCGATCGGACTGCCGTCGCCTTCGCCCTTCAAGTGTTTCGCCAGCCAGCCGTACAGCGCCTCGCGCATGGCCTGGCTGTAATCGTGATGCCAATCGAAGGTCGTGTGGCGAACACTTTCCGCCTTGTCGAAAACCTTGTAGACGCCGGACGCGAAGGCGAGCGATTTCTTGGCCTCGGGGATGGAGAACTGGATGCCGTCCTTGGTGACGTTGACGACCATGAGGCCGCGCGGCGCGGTCAGGCCGAGGATGCCCCCTTCTTCGGTGAAGCGCAAAGCCCCGGGGACGACTTCGCACATGCAGCAGGCCGTGCCGAGGTAAGCGTCGTAGGTGCCGACGGAGCAGACGGGGACGACCGCGCCGAAGCGTTCGTCGAAAGCGCCGGCGTACATGGTCTGGTTGCCGCCGCCGGACGCCCCGGTGATGGCGATCTTTTTGCCGTCCACTTCGGGCCGCGTGAGCAGGTAATCGACGGCCCGCATGTTCTCGTAAACCTGCAAGCCCGCCAGCGTCAAGCCGCTCGGCAGCAGCGTGGCGGCGACCATCTCGCCATGGTATTCGCCGAGGTTTTTCGAAAGGCCGCGCTCGCCGGCGCCGAAAGCGTCCACCGCCAGCACGAAATAGCCGAGCTTCGCCGGGCCGATGCAGCGCTTCTGCAACACCGGATCGAGCCGGGCGCCGCGCCAGTGCCCATGCACGGCCAGGAGAGCAGGGTGCTTCCCCGGCTTGTCCGGCACATACGCGCTCGCCGTCATCCACACGCCGGGCATCGTCTGAAAGATGATCTTCTCGACGCGATAGCCGTCGCGCTTGAGCACGCCCAGGACCTTCGGCTCCAGCGGACACTTTTCTTTTGGAAAGGAACCGAACGCTTGCTGCAGTTGCGCCCGGATGTCGCGCGTCTTGGCCTCCCATTCCTCGCGCGTCGCCGGCGGCTTGTCGGCAGCCCGCATCTGGTTCGCCTGGGCCCTGATGAACTTCAGGTATTCACGTTGCCGCTCGCTCGGCTGAGCGCTGAGCGCTTGCGAACTGGCGACAATCGCGAGGATCAGTAAGCCTATGAATCGCATGGGGCACCTCCCGTTTTTCGTTAGCAAGTCAACACAGTGGTTCTATCTGGCGACTGACAAAGTGCCAGGAGCCGACGGTTGTTCGTTGGGTCCGAGTTTTTAACCACAGATGCGCCTAGGACCCAGAGAAGAATCGTCCACGAAGGACACGAAGGGGCACGAAGTCAGGCGAGCTGGAGCAGCCCGAGGTAATTGAAGTCATGCTTGTCGTAACGCACCAAGATCGCGCGACATTTCGACAACCAACCGAACGTCCGCTCCACCACGATCGCTTCGATCGTTTGTGCCAGCAACTTGTGATCGTTGATGTTGGCGCCGTCGATGATCATCCCCAATGGACCACCCTGTTCATCCACGATCAGGCTGCGTTTCGTGCCCTTTTTCCCGCGTTCCGTGGGGTTGCGCCCGACTGCGCCCCCCCAAAACGGGCCTTGCCCATAGACCCGTCTGCACTCTGCCATTCCCAGTCAACGCCATCGAGTTCCTCGCACTGGGATTCGATCTCAGCCCATATCGGTTTCATGACACCGTTGGGATTCCAACGCTGGAACCAACGATGCGCCGAACGTCTTGGGAAGCTATTTCCATTGGCACCCCGACCGCATTCGGAAGATAATGCCATTGATACATCGGCGCCAATCCGCGCGGTGCCGCCCAGGATTTCTCGGTGGCGGACAGTCCTTCACCAGAATGGGCTCGATGATCTGCCAAAGATCATCAGAGATTTCCCAGATCGTCTCCATCGCCTTCTTTGTGCGATCCATCCGTGACCTCCGAGGTAAGAGTTGCGTATCTCTTGCCCCAGGTCACGCAAACGACGCAAAGTCGCTCTTGAGATAGTTTCTGAACGAATCAAGCGTTCTTACTACTTGATCCCCAACACCTTCTGCGTCTGCAAACTCAACCGCCACTGCGGATGCTCCAGGCAATAGCGGACGGCGAGCTGCGTGTTGCGTTCGCGTTCGGGGCCGTCCATCGGCTGCAGGAAGAAGTGTGCGAAATCGAGGTGCTCGTAACGCTCCGGCTCCGCGCCTGGCTGCGGGAAGATCAGCTTCAACTCGTCGCCCGTCTGTAGCACGAGTTCGGCGTGCGCCTTGGGGCTGACGCAGATCCAGTCGATCCCCGGCGGCGGCAGCAGCGTGCCGTTGGTCTCGATGGCGACTTCGAAGCCGCGCTCGTATAAGCCGCTCACCAGCTCCGCGGTCATCTGTAAGAGCGGCTCGCCTCCGGTGCAAACGACGAGCCTCTTGGTGATACCCACCGCCGGCCAGCATGCATCAATCGCCTCGACCAGCGCTTGCGCAGTCGCAAAACGGCCGCCGCCGATGCCGTCGGTGCCGACGAAATCGGTGTCGCAGAAGTCGCAGATCGCGTCGGCCCGGTCTTTTTCGAGCCCCGACCAGAGGTTGCACCCCGCGAATCGGCAGAAGACGGCCGCCCGCCCGACGTTGGCGCCTTCGCCTTGCAGCGTGTAGAAGATCTCTTTGACGGCGAAACTCATCGGCAAACTCGTGACTTCTCGCGGAACGCGACACCCAACGAATTCTAACCACGGATCACACGGATGGCACGGATAAGGAAATCGGGGCAATGTGTTCTGGACGTGACAGCCACACCTCCGATATTTTTTCTTTCCCTATCCGTGTTATCGGTGTGATCCGTGGTTCATTGTCTTGGGCGATCTTGGCGAGAAGTGTCGCAAACTCTCGCCATTTTCGTTTTCCATCCGGCGCTCAAACCGGGTATGTTTACGATACCAGATTGGCCGAGAATTGTTTAGCCGCCACGCCGCAGGCGTGCGCGTAGGTCGCTTTGGGTGCCACATGATTCTCGAAGCCCGATCCGCTGGTTGCTTTTCCTGGACCTACGCCCTGAAGGCCAACGATCGCCCCATCGGCAAGTTCGATGGCCAATGGCTCAGCGAGAGCGTCACCATCGATCTCACCGAACGCAGGCATCTGGAAATCCGCAAAATCAGTTGGCTCGGCAGCCAGTTTCAACTGGTCGATCTGGACGACGAGGAACTGCTCTGCGAGTGCGACCGCGCCGGCCTCCTTACCAGCGCCTGGGACCTGGATCTGAGCGTCGGCGCCGGCCAACTGATCAAGCCGGGCTGGTTCGATATGGCGTATGAGTTCGTTCGGGTGACGAAACCCTGGCACGCGTCGACCGCCTCGGCTGGTGCGAACGCGGCTTCAGCGTGGACGGCGGCGATATCTTGACCGCGGAAGATCTCATCATGATCGGACTGGTTTATCACACGATCCAGAATCGTCATCGGCGGCAAAACAACCATGGGGGCGCTGCCGCGGGGTCGTAAAACCAGTCGCCAAGATCGCTGACCCAGGAGCCGATCCAGGCGAGGATCGACGATCTCTGCACGAAGCTCAACCACTACGACATCGACTTCGCCGACGTGCGCGGCCAGGAATAGGCCAAGCTCGCGCTGGTCATCGCCTCCGCGGGTTCACACAACGTGCTGATGATGTAGACAATTTTGGGTCTTTTCGCGAAATCTTCACATTTTGGCGGGCGTGGCGGTCGCGTCGGGGGAGCTTGCCGGCGCGTCCACGGGATCGATACACTGTCCCCGTCGCCAGGAGTCCGTTCCCCACCGGGTACTGCCTGATGGGGCGGGATGATCCACGAGGCCGAGGAGCGGCCCGACCGATTCACCTTCCCAGCCCCGGCGGACAGCCTGATCGGGTTCCTGGCCGTCCGGCTATTGCTGGAACGGTACGCGCTGGCCCACGCCGCCCGAAGCCAGGGGTTAGGAATCAGGAGTCAGGAATCAGGAGTCAGGTGATCGAAATCAGCGGCCAGATTCCTCTTCTCTGACCCCTGCCCCCTGACCCCTGGCTTCGCGCTCGCGGGGCTCAGGGCTGTCTTGCGGGCGCAGATCGCTCCGGCAGCACCACCTGCGGTCGAGGAGCGGGCGGTGCCGGTGTTCCTGCTCGCTCAGGCCCTCGGTTGGACTCCCGACGAACTGCACCACTTGACTCCCGACGAATGGGCTGCGCTGGTCGGGGAGGTTGAAGCGTTCGGCTCGGTCGAGCGGCGGCGGTTATTTCACCTGGCCTACGAGAGACGGTTCCGGGAGCAAACGCTCGACGCGTTGACCCATCACTCGTCGAGGAAGGATGAAGGCGGAAGGATGAAGGATGAATCGGAACCCGAAACCCGCTTCGGCCCGGATTCATCCTTCATCCTTCATCCTTCATCCTTCATCCTTCATCCTTCATCCTTCATCCTTCATCCTTCATCCTTCATCCTTCATCCTTCATCCTTCATCCTTCATCCTTCATCCTTCATCCTTCATCCTTCATCCTTCATC
>SHZY01000152.1 GCA_009692065.1 Gemmataceae bacterium | reverse complement strand
TTGGTGGAGAAACACATGGCCGGCAACTCCGTTTGCCCGAGCGATAAGATGGGGGCTTAAGGCAGATATTGTGCCAGCTGCGTTTACGAAAAGGAAGGTCAGAAGGGACCGTTTTTCAGGCGGCAAACTGATGGCCGGGAACTGCTGGGGCTTAAGGCAGATATTGTGCCAGCTGCGTTTACGAAAAGGAAGGTCAGAAGGGACCGTTTTTCAGGCGGCAAACTGATGGCCGGGAACTGCTGGAGCCTTGCCAACCAAAAGTTGGACGTTCTGCGCATCGGTTACGCGGAATCGCGCCGGGCCGGCCAGAATCATGTCGGCGCCCTGAGCGAAACGCAAATGCACGATGCCGCCCAGCAACTCGTACTCACCCGGCCTAAAACGCACGCCAACCGGACCGCGCTCCTCGGCGAATTCCGCGTCGACCTTGTCCACCAACAACGCCGCGATGGAATCCGATTTTGTGTCTTTGACAAACTCCGTTTTTTCTGGAGAATTTGGCGAATGACTCTGCCAGAAAACAGCGATGGCGATTGCTGCCACCGTCGCCACCGCGATTCCCGCAAAGAATGCCGCCACCCAACGCACGCGGCCGAGCGGTGAGAAATGCGAAGAGGGTTGGCTCAAATCTGGCGTACTTTCGGGACCGGCAACCGCGACATAGTCCCAGTGCAGCGCCGAGTGCAGATCCATGAATTGGCGATAAGCCTGCCTCGCTTCCGCACTCGAGCGCAACACCTGGCCAAGGCGTTCCTCATCCGCTTCCGAAGCGATGCCGTCGGCGAACCGATTGAACAGGGCTTCCAGATCAGTATCCATGGCACTCATGCAAACTCCCCTTCCGCTATCGTTTTTTCGATGCACTCCAGCAAGGCATGGCGAATGCGCCGGAGTTTGTCCGAAACCGCCTTGGCTGTCGTCTTGGCTTTCTCCGCCATCGCGTTGACCGATGCTCTCGGTTCGTAGCGTCTGGCAATGAGCTTGCGTTGCTCGAGCGGAAGTTTTTGTAAACACGACGCCAGGGCATGCTGTCTCACATCAAAGGCCGGCTCATGCATCGCCGCCTCGTCCGCCAGCAGTTTGGCCAGGTCATCGTCGAATAGGAAGCGTTCCGTCTGCCGCCGATGCCGCTTCAACCACGCCATTGCCTGAAACTGCGCGAATCGCATCGCCCAGGGCAAGAACGGCCGTGAGGAATCGAATTCCGTCACCTTCTCCCAGAGCGCCAGATTCGTTTCCTGCAACACGTCATCAGCCTCGGCCGGGTTCCAGACCATCGACAAGATGAATGCGTGCAAATGCCGCTGGCACTTGGTGATCTGAGCCACAAACTCCGCTGGTACCGTCATACCTCGCGTCGCCTCTAAAGTTCTTCAGGCACCTATTGCCCACATATGTTTAGCCGAGAGCGATGAAATCCCGCGTGGAAATTTTTCTTTTTCGTGAGAAATGTGGCAGGGTTCAGAATTGGGGCACTCTCATAGTTCTGGAAAAAGCTCACGCAAAGGCGCAAAGACGCGAAGAGGTCAACCTGAACTGGTACTCACTCGCTTCTTATATATTTCTTTGTGCCTTTGCGTGAGGTGCATTTTTCCACAGCATTGGCAGAGAGCCAGAATCGGGAAAGCTTTTATCGTGAACGCTCGATCAGTATCTGCTCGCAAATGACAAGAATCATCGAGAAAATAACGATCAATTCATGCTGGCCTACGGCGTACATTCCATGTGCATGCAGTCCCCCCCTCTCTCCCTGGGTTTCGTGGCCAACACCCCATAAAATCGCAAAAAAAAAGGCCGAAAAAGTGCAAAAGCGCTTGGCCATTGGCCGGTGGCCAAGCGCCCCCCTGGCCAGGCAGGTTGCGGTTGAGCAATTTTAGCCTTCTTACGGGGCGTTGTCTTTTATCCGGGCGGACACCCAATTACTTTTCGACGAGCATGCACAACCCGGCAAGGATCGCCAAGATGCCGAGGATGACGCCGGCGCCAACGAAGGAAAGCTGGAGGGCCGCCATCAATCCGTGCAGGATGAGATAAGCGCCCAGCAGCACCATCCCGACGCGTCTTGTCAATCGCATGTTCTTCCAGACTTGCCAGTCCATGTTTCCTCCGCTGGGTTGCCGCACGCCGCGCCCGATGACGGGTTCCGGACCGTCGCACGATAATGCCGGGATAGATATTGATTCCTGACAAGCCTCCGCGCCGGGGATTGTCTTTCATGATGCTCGCAAATCAGGGAGCCTACCATTGTAGGCTCTTCTTGCAGCGGTTTCGCTGTCGCCAAACGATGCCACTCGAGCGCCCAAACAGTCGAGCATCTCCACGTAGAGGTTGGCGACGGGTGTGCCGACGGGATAGGCCAGGTGCCGGCCGGTACGTATTCGGCCCTGGGCCCTTCCGACGAGCAGGGTCGGGTAGTCCTCGATGCCGTGGCCCCCGTCGGCCATGTAGGACGTGTAGAGAATCAGGCAGTTGTCCAGCAGAGTCGAGTCGCCTTCCTGGAGACGCTGCATCTTGGCGATCATCTCGGCGAAGAGTCGCGTGTACCAGGCGTGAATCTGCCGGCAGCCTTCGCGAGCCACGGGGTTCGGCCTTTGCCCTCGCGGGGCGTTGCCGTTGTGTTCCAGCGCGTGGGCTTGAAGCTCGCCGCCGGCGGTCACCACGCCGGGAAAGAGCGCGTTGTCTTCGCCGAGCGCTGCGGTGATGACGCGGGTTGTGTCTGTTTGGAAGGCGAGTACCATCAGATCGGACATAATGCGAATGAATTCGGCATGTCGTTCCGGATTGCGCCAGACCATCCAGGGATTGGTGTAGTTTTCGAAGTGACTATGCGGAGGAAACGCTGGTACCGCCGCGCGAACAGCCGTTGCTGCGTCCCGGACCTCGGCCCGTCGTCTGGCCTCGACCAAAGCCAGCCGTCGTTCGATCGAGCGAACGGTGTGCAAATATTCATCGAGTCTGCGTTGATCGGAAGTGCCAAGGTCGCGGCGCAGGCTGTTGGCCTGATCGAGGACGGCATCGAGAACACTCTGTTCGACGGAATCGGATTTGGCGGGCTCGGGCTCGGTTGATGCCGGGGCACGCCGCCTCGCATTCCAGTTCGGTACGAGGGGAGGTCGGCCGCGGAACATGCGATCAAAGATGATATGTGGATTCATCTCGAAGGGAACCGGCGTGCCGTTGCGATAGGAGAACCGCGTCTGATGATTGGTGATGCCGATTTCCAGCGACGGCAGTACCGATCCGGCGCCAACGGCCTGGGCGGCGGCTTGATCGACCGAGATATTGCCGCCGCACGACAGGTGCAAGCGGGAACAGGTCGTGTGAGCGCAGCCAGTCACCTGTCCACCGTGGGACAGACCGGAGACCAGAGTGAGGTGGTCCTTTAACGGTTCGAGTGACTCCAGAATCGAGGGGAGTTGATCCAGGCGACCGGCTCGTTCGGGCTTCCATGCCTCGATGACGGTACCGCCCGCCACCGTGTAGATAGCCATCCGCAGGGGCGGGCCGCTGGCTTCGCCTTGCCTCTGGGCAACCACGAATGGTCGCCATGATTCCAGAAACGGAAGCGCCAGGGCCACTCCCGCACTTCGCAGTACCGCTCGACGAGTTAGTTTCATGGGTCCGCCTTGTTATGTTTGTTTCATTCCTTGACGCGGCGATGCTGAAACGGGAAGCTCTTCACCACGGCCAGCACCAGGGCCGAAAATTGATTATTGTTTCGCCGCAGAGCGGCTTGGATTTCGATCACCGCACGTTCATCGCAATCTTCTAATGGGCGTCCGAGGGCGTAGGTCAACATCTGCTCGCTCACGTTGAGCAGGAATTGATCTTGCCGCTTCAGAAGGAGCTTCTTCAGCTCCCCAGGCCCGGAAAATTTCTCGCCCGAGGGCAACTCACCGGTTGTATCTAACATAGGGCCCCCCTCCCGCCAGCGCCCGATACCATCATAATTTTCCAGGCCGAAGCCAAGCGGGTCAATTTTGTTGTGGCATACGGCGCAATTCGGATCGCGTGCATGCCGTTCGAGCGATTCGCGGAATGTCTTGGGAGGCCTTCCGGGAGCCTCGTCTTTCAGGACGCCCACGTTGGCTGGCGGCGGGGGAGGCGGCGTACCCAATAGCACCTCCAGGACATATTTGCCACGCAGCGTCGGACTGGTGCGATGCGTGTGCGATGTCGATGCCAGCACACTGCCCATGCCGAGCACGCCGCCGCGCCGGTCCGACGGCTTGAGGCTGACCTTGCGCATTTGAGGTCCTTTGACATCGGCGAGTCCGTAGTGCCGGGCCAGTTCTTCATTGACATAGGTGTAATCGGCATCAAGCAGTTCCAGGATATTGCGATCCTCCTGTCGGAGCTTGTCGAAAAAGAGGGTCGTTTCCTTGTACATCGCTTCCTTGAGCGACGGCCCGAATGACGGGAAGAACTCCATCGCGGGTCTGGCGGCGGCGAGATTGCCCAGTTGCAGCCAGGGGACGCCAAAAGAGTCCGTCAGCGCCTGGCCCTTGGAATGGGTCAGCATGCGCCGCGTCTGCTTCTCCAATTCGACGGGGTCGGTGAGTTTGCCCTGCTCTGCCAAGGCGATGAGTTCTTGATCGGGCATGCTTGACCAGAGGAAATACGACAGTCGGACGGCCAATTCGTAATCGGTTACCTGGCGATACGCTTTATCGCTTTTGCCCGCAGGATTGAGTTCCACACGCAGCAAGAAATGGGGAGACACGAGAACGGCCTTGAGCACGGGGCGCACCGCACTGGTGAAGTCGGAACCTTTACCAGCGGCCCGTTCATACACGGCCAACAGCCGATCGATCTCCGCCGTTTGGACTGGCCGACGCCAGGCTTTGCGCGCGAATGCGGTGATGATCTTGCGTGCCGCTTCCTTTTCGCTTATCCCGTCTCCGGGGGTGGCGATGAAAATGGCCTCGCGGGCAAAGCGCAAGCTTGGGTCAGCCACTCCAGGCGTCTTCCCTTTCACTTCCGGCGGGCCTTGAAGGCCGGGCATCGGCGGGCTGGTTGGCGGCCCGCTTGGTTCCTGGCCCCACACCAACTTGCCGTTGCGATACAGCGTCACGCGCGGGGACTCGGTAAATTGCGTCTGTTTGGGGTCGAATGAGTAGTCGTTTTTCTGATCCAACTGCATCCAGTCCTGAGCCGCGATGCGAATCTGAATCTCGCCGGTGTTCCCCTTGGGGTCGAGCGATCCCTCAGTGAAGCCGACTTCAACATATGTGTCGGCATCCTTCACCGGTTGATCCAGTTTCTTGACGGCGCGGGTGACGTTTTTCGCATCCAGCTTGGCATAGTCGCACCAATGCTGAAAGCCCCTGGCGCCCTCGCCAGTGAACCAATAACGCAACGTCAATTCACGCAACGGAACGGCGTTGTTGCCAAGGTTGATGATTTGAAAATGCGGCCGAAGTTGGTTGTCGGTTCCGTTGACACTGGCGCAACGATACTGCACAGCGAGTGTCGGATTCTTCGGCGGCATCGGCTTGGCTGGCTCCTCCTTGGCAGGCGGGAGCTTGGCGATCTTAGCCGGCATTGGGGTTGAGAGATTCGGCACGGATCCGAGCAGATGATCCAGGGCGTTGTCGGCTGCTGTGAAATACTTCTCCATCAACGCGGGCGACAAGGCCAGAACGCCGACCTGGTTCGCGAAACCGAATCCCTGACTGTCATCCACGATGCCGACCCTATCGCCGACGTCGAAGTCGATGCCGAGCAAGTCACGCATCGTGCGGTTGTATTCCGGGTGAGACAGTCGCCACACGAGCGCGGGGCCTGGATCGCGGTCCCGGGGATTATCGTGCGCGACGGCTTCCTCCATCCATTGGATCAATTTCGCGTGATCGGCTTGCCCCGGTTGCTTGGCCGATGCGGGAGGCATCTCGCCGCTTTGCATCTGCGCGATGGCCTTACGCCACAGACGACGCGCATTGCGAGCGGACTTCGCATCCGCAAACGCTGCAAAGTTCACCTCGCCGCGCATCTTCTCGGGCCCGTGGCAGCGAATGCAATATGTTTCCAGGAGCGGCCGGACCTCCTGCTGGTAGACATCAAGATGCTGATCCATTGAACGGGTGCCGTCATCAGTGCCGGCCGTCTCGCCCTTAGTCTTGGGAGCGGTGGAGGCCGGAATAGGCGAATCGCGGCCAGATCGCGCGACGTGCCAGCGCCAGTAGCCGACAGAAACCCCAATTGTGAGGACGAACAACCCCACCAAGCCGATGATCGTCAACCTTTTTCGATGCCCTGCCATCTTCGCTGAGTCCCTCATTGATACGAATCCGTTACGACGCTTGCCCAGAGCCTTTGATGACGCTCCCGACAAAAGTCAAGCTCGCCACAAGTTGTGATACCGCGCGGACTTGGGATTGGCCTCTTGAAAGGCCTGGGCATGGCGCTATCCATAATCTCTAACTTGACATGGAGTTATGGACGATGCGTCACACGGTCAATCCGCAACAAGGACGGCTTTTCGATCCCTTCGACGGCATGATCCCGCCGCTCGGACGCGATCGCATTCACCAAGGCTGGCAGGGCATCTTTCGCACGCTGTTGCTCGAACTCATGCCGGCCCAGCAACTCGGCAAACACTTCAGCCCGACGATCGGCCGGCCCACCAAAGAGCTCTATTCCGTGGCTGGGCTGCTCTTTGTGCAAGAGTTTCAGAACTGGACCAATGCCGAAGCGGTCGAAGCCTATCTGTTTCGCACCGACATTCAGTTCGCACTCAACCTTGAACCGGGGGTTGACGAGATGTGCGAACGCACCTTGGAACGCTATCGCGCCTTGTTTCTGGAGGACGAAGGCGCGGGCCAGGTCATGCAGGACGTGACGGATCGGCTCATCGACTTGCTCGAACTCGACATCGCCAAGCAGCGATTGGATTCAACACATGTGTTTAGCAACATGGCGTCGTTTGGTCGCACGCGGTTGATGGCGGTGACCATCAAGCGGTTCTTGACGCAGGTCAAGCGTCATCACTTGGCCGATTTCGAGGCGTTGCCCGCGGAGTTGCGGCGGCGTTATGCGCCGTCGCAGGCACAGCTATTGTCCAAGGAGAGCAAGGATGCCGACGACCGGGCCAAGAGTCGGCAGCAGGTGGCGGAGGACCTGCGTGATCTGATCAGCCGCTTTGCCGACCATGCGGGCTTGCGTGATCGGCCGAGCTATCAGGCGTTGGTGACGGTGTTCGGCCAGCAGTGCGAGATCGTGGACGATGGCGTGCAGGTGCGCAGCAAGACGGGCGGCGCCTGCGTGCAAAATCCGTCTGATCTCGACGCGACCTACGACGGCAAGAAGGGCCAGGGCTATCAAACGCAATTGAGCGAGACGTGCAGCGAGGCTAATGACGTACAGTTGATCGTCAGCGCGTTGCCGCAGACGGCGGTGGAGTCGGACACCAACGCGTTGGAGCCGGTGTTGGAAGATTTGCAAAAGCGTGACTTGCTTCCCGAAGAAATGCTGGCCGACACGAGCTATGGCAGCGCTGACAACGTACAGAAGGCGGCGGCGTTGGGCGTCGAGGTGGTCAGTCCGGTGTCGGGTCCAACGCCGACAACGACGACGGAAGCCGACGGCGAAGTGGTTGCGAAACTGACGATCGACGACTTCGCGGTGGACGAGCGAACGGGCAGGGTCGAAGCGTGTCCGGCGGGCCGCATTCCGTTGCAAGTCGTGCGCGACGAGAAGACGAGCACGACGACGATACACATGTCGGCCGAAGAGTGCGCGAAGTGTCCATTTCGCGTGCAGTGCCCGATCGAGTTGGGAAAATCAACGTGCAAGGTGAGCTACACGGACAAGCACAAGCGTTTGGAAGGCCGCCGGCGTGAGCAAGAGACGGACGTGTTTCGCCAGCGCTATGCGAAGCGTTCGGGCTTGGAATCGACCAACAGCGGCGTGAAGCGTCGGCTGGGGTTGGGCCAACTGCGTGTGCGCGGCCGTCGCGCGGTGAGCCACGCGATTTATCTGAAAGTGGCGGGCTGGAACCTGCTGCGAGCGGCGGCGTCGGGCAAGTTGCGCGGCCGCGTGGCCAGCGCGTTGGTCCGATTGGGGCCTGCGCTGAGTTTCTGCTTGGCATATGCCGTCTTGAGTTTGGCTTGCCGTTGGCAATGGTCGGCGAAAACGAATCGCCGCATCCGCGCCATCCCAAACGATCAGGCCGGCTAATCCACAGCCGCTCCTTTTGTCGGGGACGTCTTTGATATGATCTTTTCATGCCAAGCAAAGTAAGGAGGTGTTCTCCGGAGGAGCGGACCGACGCAATCACATTCTATCGCGCCTCGCTCCTCGCCGTTGCTTTCTCGCTCTCCAGAACCCTTTGACCATGCTGAATCCTGCCGGCGGCGCCAAGCGTAAGCGTGACTTGCTTGGCGCGCACTTGGATGGCTGCAGCCTGCCCGTGGAAGGTGGCCTGACGATCGGGAGATGTGCCTTCTGCCTTTGCATTGCTCACGAACAGGTAATCCGTGCCTGACGCGGTTTCGATTTGCACGCCCGCGCCGTTGGCGAACCACGTCACCTTGGGTGCCGGCTCCGTCTTGAGCCGGGGGTAAAGTAAGGCGGAAATGGCGCCTCGCCCCTTCAGCGTAGCGACCAGCGCTGTCTGGGAAGTCTCGGTCAATCCTTCCTTGCCGTCGCGCCGGCCCATGCCTTTTTGTGTCGTGGCTTCCGTCTTCATGGCTACCTTGTTCGCGTCGAAAACGTACACTTCGAGATCGATATCGTCCTCTCCTTCGACCGTGGCGCCGCGATCGTGAATCGTGATCTTCTTGGCCGTTAACCAGAGTCTCCAGGTCGCCTCGGCATCGGCGTCGTGGGTATCGCGGATGAAGAATCCCGTAGGCCCGTTCAGGTCGGCGTCCTTCATGAACGCGATCTGCCGTTGCCAAATGCCTTTCTTGCCGGACACGTAATCGAGCGCCTTGCTCGGCGCGAAGGTATCGATGGTCATGGTCGCATCATTGGCAACGGCCGAAGAAGTGAGCATGCTGTGATACTGAGCGGCATGTCGGCCGATGTACCCAAAATCGTCCGCGAGCAGTCGGCCCTTGCCCCAGAGCACGACACTTCCCGAATCGAAGTCGTAATGATCGTGCTGCGACCCGGCGATCAGGTGCAGGTAGTTCTCCCGGTCGGTGCCAAAGTGACTGCGAAGGACGACGCCAGTTTTGCGGAACCATTCGCTACCATATTGCGGCGACTTCGGGGCCACACCGTGTTGCTTGAGCAACGATTTGTAGCCGGCGAAGGTCGCGAACGGGCCGAACAGCCCCACTGGCGGCGAGCCGTGCTCCTCGTTCATCCACTGCATGTGCGCGGCAAACACCGGATCGCGATCCTTCCACAGCCCGGCCATGATGCCGAACATGCCGGTACCTTCGCCCATGTAGGTGTTGCCGATCGGCGGATAATGGCGAAATCCACCGGTTCGGCGATCGCGCGGCGTCGAGATTTTTGCGAGCCATTCGCTCACCTTGCGAACGCGCTCGTCGTGAATGTGATTGCCGAAGCCTGCGTTGGATGCCATCAGAAATGCGCCGATCATGTGATCGAAGGAGACCATCGCGTAGTGCGGCGCCTCCAGCCAGCCCCCGTCCTCGTCGGACCATTCGTAGAGCTGCCGGCGCAACTCCGTCAGGCCGCGGTCGGCCCACGTCTTCGCCTGCGGATGGGACAGCAGCAGCGAGGCAAGGGCAGTTTGATAGAGCGCCACGGTCGTGGTCATGTTGGGATTGGCTGCATAGCCGCGCGCCGGCGACCAGTAATCGTCGCGATTCACCGCATAGCCGAGAAACGCCAGTTGCGCGAGCATTTGCTTGCGCAGTTCCGGCTTCACCGCATCCGAACCCATGATGCCGTCCGACAGATTAATTGTCGGCAGCAGCAGCAGACTTTGCATGTGCGGCGCGACGCCCAGCGTGACGCGGTTGTTTTGCTCCAGAACGTCCTCGACGACTTGCTTGAGCCATTCGTTATTCTTCTGGACAATCGCCGCTCCCAGCTTTGCATCCTGGGAGGCAAAGTATGCCTGAAGCGGAGCGTCGATGTTGTACTTGTCGATGGGCTGCTGCGACGTCCAGCGCCGGACTTCGTTCGGATCGTTCTTGAGTCGGGCCCGCAGTGCCGGCAATCCCTTCTTGCTGACGAAGAGCCGGGGATAGTTGTCATGATCGCCGGACCATTCGAGCACGTAGTCCTTCACGACATCAAGCGGAAAGTCGCCATACTTGATCAGATAACGCTGCGGCAATGGAGCGATGCGTAGATCCTTGCCGGCGAGCGGCGTGAGGGATTCTTCGCGCGACGGCGTGCCCAAGAGCCAGATGCGCGAGCCGCCGCCGAGCGGCATCTCCGCGACGACGCCATCCTTCTCGGCCGAGACCGGGATCAACGGAGCAACCTGCTCGGCTTTGCCCTTCCACATCGGGTCTTTCCACGCCGATGGACGCAGCGCCGCCAGCATGAGCATGTCTTTGTCGTTGTAAAGAGCGAACCAATTGCCTTGCCGTTCCGCGATGTACCAACGCAGCCAGGGTTCCAGCGCATAGGCCCGGCCGGGCGTGATCTTCCACGAATCGAGCACGCCCAGATTGCCCATGCCTTTGCGGTAGAGAAGCTGCGTCGGCTGAAAGGCGGCGCCCGACAACGGCAACCGCACTGTCCCGCCGCCTGGAGCGTCGTAGAACTCGGTCACCACAATGACCGGTTCGCCGCGTAGAATCCGAAAACGCTGTGTCCATTTCCCCTGGTCCGCGAACGTGATCTGACACACAGCTTCGGCGAACACTGGACCGCGTGCCGTCACTTCGACCGAATAGCTTTCGATGTCCGCTCCGCCGGTGCGCGTCGCGCCGACGGTCCAACCCCCTGAATGCACGCGCACCCCGGCAATTGGCGCTTCATTACCTTTCAACTGCTTGCGCAGGGCAATCCCGATGTGCTCGTTGCCGAGTTGCCAACGGTCATGCTTGTCTTCTACCTGAAGGTTTCCGGCGATTGCCTTGGCCGTGCCGTCGAGCCGATACGATTGCGTGGCGCCGGGCATCAACGTTGCCTGGAAGGCCAAACGCGTCTGTCCGTTCTCGGTGAAGAGCTGGCTTGGCACGACTTCCTTGTTCGGGCCGACGACCTGAGCCCCCTGCTGGGCCGCCTTGACCTGCAGCGGCGTCAACGGAAACGTGACAAACTCATGCGACCAGGTTCGGCCCAAATGCTCGCGGAGGACAAAATCCTGTGCCAACGCCCTTTGTGTCGGAATGAAACAAACGAAAAAAAGAGCACACACTCGGATCATGGACAACCCCGCAGGAGAGTTGAGCTTCGCCGTGGACACAGGGAATAGACTACCCGCACAGTTCACCGTCGGCGACACTTGTACCAGAATCCGGTGCATAACTTCTGCCTTTGCGAGAAATAGACCAACAGTCGTCTCGCGACGGATTATTTGCGTGAGGTGTAGGAGCCGAACCGTCGACCAATTGATCATCCGGTCAAGATGACTCAACCGAATCCGCCTATTCCGGTCCATTACTTGCTTCTACGCGGAATTCGCGAACATGCCTACGATCAATTCGACCGGAGGGCAAAAAATGTATTGCTAAAGGTTCCTGGGAATCGGCATGTGTGAGGACTCCGGCGGTTCGAGTAGACTATGGTCATCGAGCCCGGAGGAGATTTTACCATGCCGAAGCGATCCGAATTGACGGTCGAACAAAGGCGCGAAGCGGTGCTGGCACTGCTGCGTCGGGAAGAACCTGCCGCCCAACTGGCGCGGCGTTATGGGGTCAGCGAGCAAAGCTTGTATCGCTGGCGCGATGAGTTTCTCGCCGCCGGCGAAGCCGCGCTGGCCAATGGCAAGAATGGTAGCGATGCGCGCGTGCGTGAGATTCGCGAGCTGAAGGCCAAGCTGGAGGAGCGCGATCAGGTGATCGGCGAGCTGACCGTCGCCAATCGCATTTTAAAAAAAGTCTCGGGCCAGTGGTCCTGACGAACGAGTTACGTCAGCAGGTGACCGAAGAGCTGGCGGGCGATGCCAAGCTGCGGCGGACGCGGTTGCTCGAAGCGCTCGACATCGCGACGAGCAGTTGGTATCGTCAGCCGGTTCCGACCGAAGCGAAGAAACGGCGCGGTCCGGCGCCGCAGCCGATCGCCGCGAACATTCGTCAGGCGGTGATCGGGATGGCGACAGCGAATCCGTGGTACGGCTACAAACGGATCGCGGTGATGTGTCGCCGGGCTGGCCAGGCCGTCAAGGATCGCCATGCCTACACGGTGATGCGTGCCGCCGGCCTGTTGCAGAAGGCTCGGCCACGCGAGCCGGAGTTGTACCAGGCGGCGCGATTGTTCGAGCTTTTGCCGCAAAAGCCGAACGAATTGTGGCAAATGGATGTGACGTACATTCACATTCCTGGCCACGGCTGGTGGTACGCGGTGACGGTGATCGATTACTACTCGCGTTACTTGCTGGCGTGCCGCTTGACGAACAGCTACAGCGCGATCGAGGTGTCGCATGGCTTGGCCGACGCGCGGCAAGAGGCGGAGCGATTGCATGGGCCTTTGGCGAAGCCGCCGTTCTTGGTGACGGACAATGGACCGTCGTTTCTGGCGCGGCGGTTCGGAAGTTTCATCAAGGGATGTTATCAGCACGTGCGGATCAGGTATCGGACACCGCAGCAGTTGGGCTTGCTGGAGCGGTTTCATCAGACGCTGAAGACAGAAGAGGTGTACTGGCGGATCTACACCGATCCGATGCATGCGCGGAGCTGCTTGGCTGATTTCCGCGACCGTTACAATTGCTTTCGTCCGCACTGGGCGTTGCGGCCGGAGGAGGGAGGCGATCCGCTGGTGCCCGAAGAAGTATATGCCCAGGGCCGTGTGGTGCAGTTGCCGCGTTGGCAAGGGTGGGCGAAAGCAGCGAAGGAGGAGTTGGACGCGATGATGGGAGCGGCCTGAGGCGCGGAGCGAAGCGACATCGTGTCAAGATTTCGCCGCATCCATGCCGGCGACCAGGGGCTCATTGCCGCCCCTGGACCCCGCTAGCCTCAAGCTCTATTCCGGAGGTGGTCTCCGGAAGGGCGTTTGGAGCCGTCGGAAGACTCACACAAAATCGGGCTCAACGATTCCACTTGAACCTTGTGCCAAGACAAAAAAGGGCAGCATTGGCCATTCACCTTCAATGTTGCTGCCGTATAATGGCAATGTCGATTTGGCGTATTCGTGGGAACATTAACGACTTCCAACGCAACCTCACTACCAGTGCAACACATCTCCAATCGCATCAACTAGCCCTAAAATAAGCGACGACGATCGCTCCAGGATCGGACAAATCACGTAGCTTCAACGTGCGTAGCCGCCCGGACCGCCTCGCGATGCGGTTAAGTGTTTTTGTCTAGGGCGTCGACATTTGGCAATCTCTTTCTGCCTGTTGGCTCTTGGGGCCGCGGGTGATCGGAGCATCCAGACTCCGATTTCTTGTTGGTGTTGTCAGCAGAGCAGTGTTTCGGCCAAGCGGAAGAACGTTGACAGGTGCGGGTGATAGTTCAAAACTCG
>SHZY01000015.1 GCA_009692065.1 Gemmataceae bacterium | reverse complement strand
CCGCCAACACGATCCGCAGCTTTTCCTCGGCAGACCACTTTCGTCGCTTGCTCATGTCTTTTCCTCCAGGGGGTTCTTGATTTCACTACACCCGGAGGAGACGGTCGGCTACTTTAGGCTGTGTGCCATTTGGGGTGAAACACTACAGATGCGGCAGCGCAATGGCGACGTCGGTATGTGCCTCCCTGCCGATCATGTTCGTGCCTTGGACCAAAGCGAACGTTTGGTGGCGCAGCGAGTGAACGATCAGGTAAGCAGTCGGGCTAATGTAAATGCCCTTGTTCTATCGCGAGACTTTGGCAAGCAGCAAGATTTTTGTGGCACACGGGACGGTTTGCGAGTTAAATCAACATCTAGCGATTAGCAACGCTTCGCAGAAGCGTTGCCACCCGGACGCTTCTGCGAAGCGTCGTCAAACGAAAGTTGTGAAAGGAACACCATGACACGCATCCTCGTATCCACGCTCACTATCTTGGTTGCGACCTCGTTCGTTGCCGCCGGCGATCCGCCCAAGGGCTTCGAATCGCTCTTCAACGGCAAAGACCTCGCCAGCTGGAAATCGACCGGCAACCTGAAGGTCTGGGGCGCCGACAAGGGCGTCATCTACTGCGAAGGCGGCGGTGGCGGCTGGCTGATGACCGAGAAAGAGTACGGCGATTACGAGCTTCGCCTCGAATACAAAATGCCAAAGGGGGGCAACTCAGGCGTCGGCATTCGCTCCCCCCTCAAAGGCGATCCCGCGTATCAAGGCATGGAACTTCAGCTCATCGACGACGAAGGCTGGCCAGGCGGACTTCAGAAATGGCAGAACACCGGCGCCATCTACAACGTCGTGCCTCCCAAGACCATCAAGAACATGCCGATCGGCGAGTGGAACGTCATGAAGGTCGTCGCCAAGGGGAGGCAGATCACCGTCATTAATAATGGTGCCACGCTCGTCGATGCCAACCTTGACGACTACGTCAAGGAGCATGCAAAGAAGCATCCCGGTATCCTTCGCAAGGACGGCCACATTGGCTTCCAGAGCTACAACAAACGCGTCGAGTTTCGCAATATCTTTTTGAAGGCGCTATAATTTAGTCCGCCGCTTGCGGCTTAGCGCTAGCGAGGCACACGGCGAGCGCTAAGCCGCAAGCGGCAATTGGGGGACATTTTCATGAATCGTATCATCGTTACGTTGGTCATCGCCGCGCTCGGCACGTTGCCGATCGTCGCCCAGGAAAAAGACCGCCGCTTGACCGAGAAGCCCAAGCACTACAACTTGCCGTACCATCCCTGGACGCCGCCCACGACGAAAGAGGCGTGGGAGGCCCGCAAACCGATCTTGAAGGAGCAGCTCCTCGTCGCGCAAGGCATGTGGCCCATGCCGGAGAAGGTGGCGCTGAACGCCGTCGTCCACGGCAAGATCGAACGCGATGGCTACACCGTCGAAAAGGTGTTCTTCGTCAGCCATCCCGGCCACTACGTCACCGGCAATCTCTATCGCCCGACGGGCAAGACCGGAAAGCTGCCGGCCGTTCTCTACGCCCATGGCCACTGGACCGATGCCCGGCTCTCGACCGCGAAGAGCTGGGACAACGACAAGAAGACCGGCGCGGAAGCGACCGAAGAGAGCTCGAAGTACTTCCACCAGGCCGGCTGTGCCATGCTCGCCCGGCTCGGCTGCGTCGTGTTTCATCTCGACATGGTCGGCAATTCCGACAGCAAGCAGATCACCCATCGTGAAGGCTTCAAGGATGTCGATGCCCAGCTTCGCCTGCAAACATTCATGAACTTGCAAACCTGGAACTGCGTCCGCACCGTCGATTTCCTGCTTAGCCTCGAACAGGTCGATCCCAATCGCATCGGCATCACCGGCGCGTCGGGAGGCGGCACGCAGTCGTTCCTCCTGGCCGCGGTCGATGAGCGCGTCGCAGCCTCATTCCCGGCCGTCATGGTGTCGGCCTCCATGCAAGGCGGCTGCATCTGCGAGAATACCGCCTACCTGCGCACCGGCACGACCAACATCGAATTGACTGCACTCATTGCGCCGCGCCCCGTCGGCATGACCGGCGCCAACGACTGGACCAAGGAAATCGAGACGAAAGGGCTGCCCGAACTCAAGCAGATCTACAAGATGTACGTCGCCGAAGACAAGGTGATGGCAAAGTATCTCAGCTTCCCGCACAACTACAACCAGCCGAGCCGGGAGGTGATGTACAACTTCTTCAACAAGCACCTCGGCTTTGGCCAAACAGCTACGATCACCGAGAAGCCGTTCACACCGGTCGATCCGAAACAGCTTTCCGTGTATGACGCCGACCACCCATTGCCGAAGGATGCGGCCAATGCGGCTCTCCTGAAGAAGACGCTAACCATGGGGCAGGAAAAGCAGTTGCAAGCACTCCTGCCGAAGGATGCGGCGGGACTGGCGAAGTTCCAGAAGATCCAGCACGCGGCTCTGCGGGCGATGATGACGGATCAGTTGCCGGCCGGCAGCGATGTCGAAGTTGTGAAGGGCGAGAAGACCGAGAAGGATGGCCTCGTCGCCATGGAGATGATCTTGAGCCGCAAGGGGCAGGGCGAGCGCGTCAAAACGCAGATTGTGCATGGCAAGAATTTCGATGGTCGCGGCATCATCTGGGTTCATCCCAACGGCATCCGCAGCCTCTGGAATCGCGGCAAACTCGTGCCGGCCGCCCAGACACTGGTTGACAAGGGCACCGGCATTCTGGTGGTGGAGCCGTTCCGCTCAGGCTTCGATGCGAAAGGCGAATGGCCCACGACCAACATGAAAGTCGGCAGCCTCGCCTACGCCGGTTACTACTACGGCTACAACCGCGCGTTGGTCGCCGAGCGCGTCCACGACATTCTGACAGCGATCGCCTTCGCAAAGTCCAATGACAAGGTGAAATCGCTGCACCTTGTCGGCTTCGAGAAAGCCGGTCCGTGGGTCCTCCTGGCGCGTGGCCTGTGCGGTGACGCGATTGAGCGCACCGCGGCGGACCTCAACGGCTTCCGCTTCGAGCAGGTCAAGGACTTCGACGACGAGATGATGCTGCCCGGCGCCCTGAAGTACGGCGGCATGCCCGGTCTCGCCGCGGTCATCGCGCCTCATGAACTCTTTCTGCACAACGCCAAGATGACCGGAACCGGTCCGGGCGGCCTGCTGCAGGCGGCGTATCGGGCGTCCGGCCAGCCGAAACGGTTGGAGCGCCAGGAGGACAAGGCGGACGCGGTGGACGTGGCGAATTGGTTGCTGCGTTGAAGAGAATCCATCGACAAGCCCCGGGATGAGCGCAGCGATTCCCGGGGATCCGTCGCGCAACCCGCTTGATCCAAACACTTTGCCGGTTATTATGAGCGATGCTCTTGTTGCGGATCATGGAGTCTCTCCCCATGCCCCCCTTGGATCTGCGCGAAGACTGCCGGAAGGAAATCGACCGGCACAAGTGGATCGTCAGCTACCACGCCGGCCGCGACGTGGGCAACGACGCTGTCAACGAATGGATCCGCGAGCACTGGCTAGGCTATCTGCGTGCGCGCTGTGTCGAACACGTTCTGGGCAGGCGCCGCTGGAGCGAATTGCGCGAATGCGATTACGGCCTCTTGCAGCGCGAGTTTCAAGACAGAGCCCTGCTCCTGGACCGCATCGTCGATCGCTGGAAGGTCGGCCAGGAAAACCTGCACATCATCAATTGGGCGCTCGACTGGCATATCCCGATCGACGACGTCATCGATATTCTCACCGCCATCGATATCAACGGCAGACGGATGGCATTTCAGTTTTATTCCTGACCCATCACGCTTGTAGACGAGCCGCGACCGTTAGGGAGCGGTTGCGCGCCCCTACCCCGCTCCCTGATGGTCGCGGCTCGTTAAGCGCGCACCGCACCGCCATTGATGCGGATGATCTGGCCGGTTATGAATTGCGCCGCGGGAGACACGAGCCAGCGCGCCGTCGCCGCGACGTCTTCAGGCGTGCCCCAGCGCGCCAGCGGCGTCTCGGCGAGCACGCGCTGCTGCCAGGCGTCCGACGCCGCTTCGCCCCAGGCGGTGCGAATCCAGCCGGGGGCCAGGCAGTTGACGCGCACTTCCGGGGCCAGTTCAAGCGCCAGGCTCTTCGTGAACGCCATCACGGCGCCCTTGCAGGCGCCAAAGAGCTGGCCGCTGTCCCCTGCCATGCCGGTCTCGGCCTGGTCCCAGCCCATCGTGAGGATGACGCCGCTGCCCTGCTTTTTCATCCGCGCGCCGACGGCACGCGTCATCAACATCGTCGCGCGGACATCGACGGCCCACAATTCCTCGAGCTTGCGTTCGAAGGGCCACTGCGCTGCTTCGCCCGTCAGCGTGTCGGCGCCGGCGCACTGGATCCAGATATCGATGGCAGGCCAAAGTTCCCAGGCAAAACGGACCAGGTCCGCGCACTCTTTCTCATCGCTCAAGTCCGCAAGTATCGACTGCCCCCAGACCCCCTTGACGCGGCAGTCGGCCACGACCTGCTTTGCAGAAGCCGCGGAACGGCACCCATGGATCAGCACGTTGACCCCCGCGTCAGCCAATGCCAAGGCGATCGCCTGCCCGATGCCGCTCGTGGAGCCGAGTACGACTGCGTGCTGGTGCTGCGGTTTGTCCGTCAGTCCGCGCTGGCGGCGCAGCAGGTCGTGCACCGTGCATTTCAGGATCGGATGCACCGCCAGCGGCGCAATCTCAACCAGTGGCTCCAGTACGAATAGCCGATCATGCATGCGCTGGTGCGGCACCGTCAAATTGCCTTCCGGCGACTCGATTTCCACGATCTCCACGTCGAAGAGAAGGAGATCGAGATCGATGGTGCGGGGCCCAAATCGTTCAACCCGAACACGGCCCAGCTTTGCTTCGATTGTTTGCAGGACGATAAGAAGCTGGAGCGCATCGAAGGTAGTGCGGAGTTGAGCGGCCGCGTTCAGATAGGGAGGTTGGTCCGCCGGCCCGCCGACCGGTTCGGTTTCATGATACGATGAAACACTTACAACCGCGATACCGGGCTGAGCGCGCAGCCGTGCAATGGCGCCGTTCAGGTTGGCCCGGCGGTCGCCGAGGTTGCTGCCTAGCGAGATGTAGGCGGTAACGGCTCCAGCCATGGCGGTCTTTCTGTTCGCCGCTTGCGGTTTAGCGATTGCGTGCCGCCTTGCGAGCGCTAAGCCGCAAGCGGCTAAACGTCGTCGCGATTGTTCGTCCGACCCGTGCCGAATCCCATGGCCCCTGGGCGGTCGAATTCCTTGCTGTTGGGCTGATGGTCGTCGAGGCCGCGCAGCAGGTTCACCGTTTCTTGCAGATCGTTGCCCAGGCACGCCACACTGATGACGAGTTCCGCCAGGGCCGCGAAGGAGAGGCCATCGGTCAGGTCTACCCAGTGTGCGAGTTGGCCGTTCGCCGTCAGGTCGGGAAGCTTCTTGCGGAAGTAAGTTTCGCGGATCGACGCGGTCGGTGCTTCAATCTTGATGATACGGTCGAAGCGGCGTGGCCTCGACACGATGCGGCGATCCAGACGTTCCGGATAGTTCGTCGTCGCGATGTTGATGACCTTGTTGATCTGGTGCGAACCGTCGAGCCATTGCAGCAGTTCGCTGTCGCCGTGGATTTCGATGATGGCGTCAATATCCTCGAACAGGCAAATGACCGGGCGGTCAGGTTCGATGCGGCGGAAGACCTCCATCGCCCGCGTCAGAAAACCGGGATGCTCGCAGAAGACGGCGACGTGCCCGGCCCTGATGATTCGATGTACTACCTGATGGACGACGGAGCTTTTGCCCGAACCTTGCGGACCATAGAGCAGATAGCCGCGGCGATGCAGGTAGCCGTGCTTGAGGAAGAGATCCCCCAGGTCCCAGAAGTTCTCGATCTCCAGCAGGATCTTGGCGGGCAGGCTGTTGGCAAAATCGATGAGGTCATCGACCTGAAGATCGCGGGCCATCAGTTGCACGTCGCCATACTGATTCAAACTGCAGCCATAGGTGCCGGCGGGAAGCTGCAAGGCCGTAGCGCCGCAGATTTCGAAGACGCCGGCCTGCACGACCTTCCACTGCACCGGCCGGTTGCCGACCTCCGCCGCGAAGTACGCCGGCGGGCGATAGTAGTTGCGCTGATCGCCGTTGTTGCGCGCATCCGCAGGCTGCGTTCCGAAGTCGTTCAGGTCCATGGCTTTTCTCGGCGAAGCGAGGTGTGGTGATGGACACCTTATTGTATGCGACGCGAGAAGCAATAACATGAGTCACCCCACGCCAGCAGCTGAAAGGCTGCTGGATCAGGGGCCGTGGTGAACCTACACCACATCATCCCACGGCCACAGCGGCCGCGGGATGCGTGTGAATGGCAGCTTCCAGAAGTCCGACGGCGCGCAGCCCGGCGCACGGACGACGAAGATTTGCTTGGCCCGATCGGCATACGCGGCACGGAAGCCGCACGGGCTCTTGGCGATCAATACCGAGGCCGCGAACGGGTCCAGCCCCGCCGTCTGAAAAAGCTGCGGCGCGAAATGCGGGCCAGTGCGCGACGTCACCACGATGTGGACGTTCTTGTGCGTCAGTACGACCGATCTGCCCATGTCGATCGGCAGCTTCTCGGCGAGATGACCCGACAAGATAAACTTGGCATCGAAAGCGTTCACGACGCGCACCGGCAGCGTGATGGGCTTGAAGTCGCGCGGATTGCGCGTGGCGCCAAGCGATGCCGACCACTCAGCGCCGATGCCGCGACGCTCCGCCTCCGCGACCGTTTCCGGACCGACCAACGTCACCAGGGCCGGGTGGGGCCAATCGTATTTAATCAACTCGCTCAGGAGCGCCGTGCTGTCGCCGGTGGAGCCGGAGGTCGTCGCGTCGGCGCTGTCGCTGATGACGGTCAGGCCATCCACCTGTTCGTGTGCGGCGCGAACGGCGTCCGCGCTATCGACCAGCTCCGGCAGATAATCGCGGCGATGATTCCAGACCTCGTTGGCGAGATTCGCACAGCTCTCGTCGGCCCAGGACTTCCACGCCGCGCCGTCGCAGTAAACGAGAACGGCGCTGCCAAGATCCGGAATATCGAGCCACGGCTGCACCGTCGCCAGGCCCGCGCTCAGCACGTGATGGTTGCGTTCCCAGGCTTGCAGCGTCTTGCGCACGCCGTAGCTGAAATTCTCGGGATTCTGCGTGTTGGCGCGCTCGGCTGGCACCACCATCGGCAGCTTGCGAAACGCGCTGACGGGTTTTGCGCCGTCGAACAGGATCCTGCGCAGCGCCTCCGCGCCGCGCTTGCCGGTCCCCATCACATCGACGTGCGGAGCCGTGTGATACAGCGTTAGGACGTCGGCTGCGTCGACCATGCGCTGGGTGATGTTGGCATGCAGATCGAGCGTGGCGACCAGCGGGATCTTCGGGCCGATATGCTTCCTAACGCGATGCAAGAGATGTCCTTCGACGTCCGTCTCGCACTCGGCGACCATGGAGCCGTGCAGCGCCAGGAGCACCGCATCGATGGGCCCCGCAAGCTGAAGTTTCTCCATCATGCGATTCATGATGATGTTAAATGTGCCAGCATCGACCGGCCCGCTCGGCCAGGCCGCGAAACGCATCAGGCCGACAATCTCCGGCGGCTCGGGCCAGGCCCGTAGCGACTGAATGAATCCGCCCAGCTCGTTGGTCTCCGCAAATCGCTCGAGAATTTCGGCGCCTTCATAAAGGCCAAACGCCTCATAGTCCGCCAACGTCGTCGGCAGCGTGTTGAGCGTGTTGGATTCTTGCCACAGTTGGCCGATGGCGATACGCATGAGGCACCCAAATCCTAACCACAGAGACACAGTGACACAGAGAAGAAAGGACGAGAGTCAAAGGACCATCCGCTTAAGCCCGTCCTTGAGAACGGGAACGTTGAAATTGAGCAACAAGCCGACGCGGGTCTTGCTCAGGCGAAGGTAGGAGAGCAGTTGTGCTTCGTGAACTGGCAGCAATTTCTCAACTGCCTTGATCTCGATCACGAGCTGGCCGGGGAGAAAGAAATCCATGATGAGCGGATCGTTCAGCATTTTACCTTTGTAAATCAACGGCAACCGAGCCTGCGATTCGAACGCTAATCCACACAACTTGAGTTCTTCCTCAAGGCATGCTTGATACACCGACTCCAGCAATCCCGGTCCCATCTCGCGATGTACTTCAATCGCCGCTCCGATAACGGCATGTGTCAAAGGATCTTTCTCTTCCACAGTTCAACTCCTTCAAGCCGCAAGGAATGGATCGAAACCCCTGGACACAGGCAATACATCATCCAAGCCATTTCTTCGCCTCATACTGCCTTCTCCGTGTTCCTCTCTGTGTCACTGTGTCTCTGTGGTTAATCTTGACTTCGCCCCCCGCAGCGACTGAATTGCTAAATCAAGCCGCCGCAGCACTTCATGCACATCATCCACCGTCATCGCCGCGCAGAAGCCGTGGTGGCACGCCGCCCCGCCGTAGTCGTGGAAGTAGACGCCGTGCCCGATCGCGGCCTTGATGAATCGCAGCATCTGCTCGCGCTGATGCTGCACAGCGTCGCGGTAGTTGCGCGCCGGTCCTTTGAGGCCGAAGTAGATGCCGAAGCGAGCGCCGAGACCCTGCACGTGGGCGGCGACTCCGTGCTTCGCAAAGAGAGCGGTCAGGCCATCGTGCAAGAGGCCGGCGACGGCATGGATGTGATCGTAAAAACCTGGCTGGCGATAAGCGTTGATGGCAGCCAGGGCCGCGGCGACCACCACCGGATGGCCGTTGTAGGTGCCGGAGTGCTGGCAGTCGCCGATCGGCATCAAGCGATCCATGATGTCCTTGCGTCCGCCGAAAACGCTGAGCGGATAGCCGCCGCCGACCGCCTTGCCGAGCGTGCAGAGGTCGGGCATGACGGCGAGATACTCTTGCGCCCCACCCAGGCCCATGCGAAAAGCGCTCAAGACCTCATCGAAAATCAGCAGCACGCCATTCTGCACGGTCAGCTCGCGCAACGCTGACACGAACTCCTCGCTCGGGATGATGCAGCCCGCGTTGTAATAGACCGGTTCGCCGATGACCGCGGCCAGCTCATGTCCGTGCTCGGCAAACGCCTGTTCGAGCAGATCGACACGATTGTACGGCACAAGGACGACCTGATCCGCCAGCGCCTGCACCATGCCCGTGGAGCCGGGAAACGGGTTCGGCCGCTCGTCCGGTCCGAGCTGGTCGGCGGGCGTACCGATGGCAAACATGACCTGATCGTGATAGCCGTGGAAGTTGCCTTCGAATTTGAGCAGCTTCGTTCGTCCGGTGAAAGCGCGGGCGAGGCGGATGCAGTGCATGGTGGCCTCGGTGCCGGAGCCGGTGAAGCGCACACGCTCGAAGCACGGGATGACGTCGCACAAAAGCTCCGCTAGCTCGGCGTGTTGCTCGTTCTCATAGGAGCAAGCCGCGCCGCGCGCCAGGGCACGTTCGACCGCCTGACGCACACGGACATCGCCGTGGCCAAGCAAGGTTGCGCCGTGGCTCGTGCAGAGATCGATGTACTCCCGGTCATCGAGGTCCCACAGCCGGCAGCCGGCGGCGCGATCGAAGTACATCGCGTGCCCGACGGCTCGATTCAAACGCGTGGAGGAACTGACGCCGCCGGCCAACGACTGACACGCTCGGCGGTATTGCTCGGCAACTCGGCTCACGGCAGTCTCCCGTTTTTAGTGGCATGGGACATGAAAACAGTGTAAATCAGAAGGGAGATAATTGCCAGTCGTGGGACAGGATTCCAATCCTGTCATTTCTGCTGGACAAGGACAGGATTGGAATCCTGTCCCACGATTTTCCGAGGCGCTCCATGAAAACCGCACAAGGCACGCTGGTCATCCATAACGGCAGGCTGATCGACGGCACCGGCGCAGCGCCCGTCGCACGGGGCGCAGTTCATATTACGGACGGAAGAATTACGTATGCCGGTCCAGCCGCGGCCGCGCCGGCGGTGGCGCCGAATACGCGCCGTATCGATGCGCAGGGCGGCACGATCATGCCGGGGCTTGTCGAGGCGCATTTTCATGCGACCTATTTCAACGTCGCCGCCCTCGAAGATCTCGACATCAAGTATCCCGTCGAATACGTCACCTTGCTGGCGGCAAGCAACTGCAAACTCTTGCTGGAGTGCGGCTATACGGCGGCGCGCTCGGGGGGCTGCCTGTTCAACGTTGACGTGTGGCTGAAGAAAGCCATCGAGAATGACATCTGCCCAGGCCCGCGCCTGGCGACCAGCGGTCGCGAAATTTGTGGCGTCGCCGGCCTGATGGACTGGAACCCCGACTATCGCAAGATCGGCATGGAGGGCCTGGTATTCCTCATCAACGGCGCCGACGAAGCACGCGCGGCCGTGCGCAGGCTCGTCAAGGACGGCGTCGAGTGGGTCAAGACCTATCCGACCGGCGACGCCGCCGCCCCGGACGCCAACGACCATCACACGCTCTGCATGACTTTCGAGGAAATGCACGCCGTCGTTGCGATGGCCCACAATCACAACCTCAAAGTGACCGGCCATTGTCGCGCCAACGCCGGTATCAAGAACGCTTTGCGCGCCGGCTATGACACGATCGAGCACGGCACCTTCATGGATGACGAGGCGATCGACCTTTTGATGGTTCGCAACACGCCGGTCATCCCGGCTCTGCGCTTCGAGCTGGCCAGCATCGAGCGCGGCCCCGCCATCGGCATGCCGCAGCGCATCATCGATGGCCACGTCGAATGCCTCGAAGGCGGCGCCGAATCATGCCGGCGCGTTTTGAAGGCGGGCGGCCGGCTCGGCATGGGGGGCGATTTCGGCTTCGCCTGGAATTCGCACGGCGAGTATGCCAAGGAGTTGAGCTTCTTCGTCAACTACGTCGGCTTCTCGCCGCTGCAAACGATTACCTGTGCCACCAAAACGGGGGCGGAGATCCTGGGCCGCGGCGACGAGTTCGGCACGCTCGAAAAGGGCAAGCTCGGCGATGTGCTGGTGGTCGATGGAGATGTGCTGGGCGACATCACGATTCTCGAAGATCGCACGCGCTTCTTGGCGGTGCTGCAAGGCGGCGTCATCAAGGCGGGCAAGCTGATGTCGCAGGCGCAGCCGAGCGTCAATTGATTTCATTGTGCCTACCAGCCCGTCGCGCAAGCGAGCGATTGACGCTGCCTCCGTGCTTGCGCACGGGGCTGGTTGAATCAGCTTTTTTTTCCGCGCGCTCATTGATCTTTGCCCGTCCATCTCGCATCATGGGCCAAATGGCAAACCATCGCAACATCGCATCAAGGAGACATTTATGAAAGCGCGTATCTTCCTATTCCTGCTCTGCCTCGGCTTCATGCCCGCGGCGGTTCGGGCTGACGTCAAGCCAAACGCCCTGTGCAGCGAAGGCATGGTTCTGCAACAAAAGTCGAAAGCAAAAATCTGGGGCGCCGCCGACAAGGGCGAGAAAGTCACGGTCACGTTCCGCGACAGTAAAGGCTCCGCCGTCGCCGACGATCAAGGCCGCTGGGTGGCCGAGGTCGCCACGGGCGCTGCCGGCGGCCCCTTCGAGTTGAGCATCGTAGGCAACAATACCATCAGCTACAAGAACGTTCTCGTCGGCGAAGTCTGGATCTGCTCCGGCCAATCCAACATGGAGTGGACGGTCAACTCTTGTGACAAGACCGACAAGGAATACGCCACCTCCGCAGTGCACAACCCAATGCTGCGCATGATCACCGTGAAGAAGAACCCCCAGACCTCGCCGCAGTCCGAAACCGGCGGCGTCTGGACCGATGCCAAGCCGCAGACCGTCGGCGGGTTCTCGGCGGCTGGTTACTTTTTTGGCCGCAACCTGCAAGAGAACATGAAGGTGCCCGTTGGGCTGATCAACTCGAGCTGGGGCGGCACGCGCATCGAGACTTGGATGAGCGAATCGGCACTGGCGCCTTACGAGAAGGCGCCCGCGAACGCAAAGTCCGGCAACCCGAACGGCGCGTCGCAGCTCTACAACGGCATGCTCCATCCGTTCCTAAACTACCAGGTCAAGGGAGCGGTCTGGTATCAAGGCGAAAGCAATGCGGGGCAGGCGTACAAGTACCGCTCGCTGCACCCGGCCATGATCGAGAACTGGCGGGCCGACTTCAAGAATCCGGAGCTCGCGTTTTACTTCGTGCAGTTGGCCCCGTTCACCGCAATCCCGAAAACCCCGGGCGAAAGCACCTGGGCCGAACTGCGTGAAGCCCAGACGATGACGATGGCCAAGCTCAAGAACGTCGGCCAGGTCGTCATCACCGACTTCGGCAGCGAGTACGACATTCACCCGACGCCGAAACGCCCGGTCGGCGATCGGCTCGCTCTGGCAGCGCGGACGCAGACCTACGGGGAAAAGATCGTCTACTCCGGGCCCGCCTACAAATCGGTAACGTTCGCCGGCAACAAGGCGACCCTCAGCTTCGACCACGTCGGCGGCGGTCTGGAAGGCAGAGAACTGCTGCGAACGCTCGAACGCAAGAACAAGGACGGCTCGGTCTCGGCGGCCTGGCGCGTCAAGACCGATGCTCCGGTGTCCTCAAACGTCGTCGGCTTCACCGTGTGCGGCAAGGACAAGGTCTTCCACCCGGCGTTGGCCGAGATCAACGGCAGCACGGTCGCCGTCTCCAGTGAGAAGGTAGCCGAGCCGATCGCGGTCCGCTACGGCTGGGCGAACCATCCGATTTGCGGGTTGTTCAACCGGGAAGGCCTGCCCGCGTCGCCGTTCCGTACGGACGACTTCCGCGGCATCACGCAGCCGAAGCAGTAACTCAGTGTTTCTTTGGCGCATTTTGGATCGGCTGCACATCCGAGCCTGAAGCGTAAGCGAAGAAATGGACACCTTCGCTTATGCTTAATGATATACTCACCTTCCCGGCCGCTTGCGGCTTCGCGCTCGCTTCGTGATATCCGATGTAGCTGATGCTGTTCGGCGAACGCTAAACGGCAAGCGACCGGGAGGAGTATCCACATGGAAAAGAACCTTTCGCGGGCCTTGCTCATCGAGTTTGCTGGAACCTTCGGCCTCGTGCTGTTCAGCGCGGGGCTGGTGTGCGTCAACCAGTTGACGACCCCGGCCCAGGCGACCAGCACGAGCCCGCTCGGGCAACATCAACTCGGCACCTTCGGCATCGCACTGGGGCAGGGGCTGATCCTGGCGGCGCTCCTGGCATTGACCGCGCCGGTGACGGGCGGCTACCTCAATCCGGCGATCACGCTGATGCTGTGGGTGTTTGGCCGAGTCGAGACGAAGAGGGCCAGCGGATTGATGGCGGTACAGTTTCTGGGTGGCCTGGTCGCGGCGGCATGGCTCTATTTCACCTTCGATGCCAGGGTTCTCGGTACCGCCCACTTTGGCGCGCCGTATGTCAATCGGCTGGCTTACCCCGAGGCAACTCAAGGCACGCTCTTCACCTGTGCCTCCCTCGAGTTGACCTTGACCTTTTTTCTCGTGTTCGCCATCTTCGGGCTGGCCGGTAGTGATGCGCTGAAACTCGGGCTAGTCGCCGGCATGATCGCGACGGCGTGTGCCCTGTTCGCCTTCCCGCTGACCGGCGCCGCGCTCAACCCGGCCCGCTGGCTTGGGCCAACGCTCTTGGGAGCCTTCACCTCGACGCACTCCACGTACAGCCCATGGGCCGACGCGCTGGTGTATATCGTCGGCCCGATCCTCGGCGCCCTGGCCGGCGGTTACTTTGTCTTCAAGGTATACCCGCACGCCCAGGGATGAGCGCAGCGAGCCCCTGGGATCAATGCCCTCGCCCCCAACCCCTCACCCGGTGGGCGAGGGGAGACAATGACCATGGACGGTCCATGCTGCCTTTGACGGTGGATGATCTGTTGCCGCTGGAAGATTACGCGACGAGGCGCAAGGAGTTCTTCGACGCGCATCGCCGCTACATGGACCGCTATCGCCGCATGCGCATAGGCCCCCGGCTCACGCTTGTCTTTGAAAATCGCCAAACACTCTGGTTTCGTGTGCAAGAAGTGATCCGCATCGCCCGCCTCGCCGATGCGTGCGAAGTGCAACTGGAGCTGAATCTCTACAATCGCCTGCTGCCAAGTAGGAACCTTCTGCAAGCCGCCCTGCTGATCGAGATCGGCGACCCAAGCCAGCTCGGCAAAGAGCTGGCGCCCTGGCGCGACATTACGGGCGCCCAACTGAAGCTCCATGTCGGCGCGCTCGCGGCCGCTTCCCATCTGGTGACTTGCCGGCCCGAGGACCGCGCCATCGGCACCGCACACTGGGTGCAGTTCCAGCTCAGCGATGAAGCACGCCGGCAGCTCAGTGACTTCTCACGGCGTGCCTACTTCAGTTTCGAAAACGCAACCTATCAGCACAAGGGCCCATCACTCAGCGACGACTTCCGCCAAAGCCTGCTCGATGATTTGCTGCTCTCGGACCGCGATGGCGAGAAGCGAGCGGGCTGACTTTTCTCCCCTCTCCCTCCGGGAGAGGGGTTGGGGGTGAGGGCGCTGGGAGAAAAAACTCCCAACTACATCGGGCTCTCCATTCTGCTGACTGAATCACACGCCCCGCACCCTCACCCCCGGCCCCTCTCCCTCCAAGAGAGGGGAGAAATCACGTTGTCTCTGCCTTTCGGACTGCTGCATGCAAATGCGGCACCGTCACGCGATGATCGCCCTGCACGTAAAAGCTCTCGCCGCCGTCGGCCACCGTGCGGACCAGGATCGTCTTCCAGGGCCGGTAATAATAGCGTGGGTCGTTCTTGGGCGCCTGCTGGCGATGATCGTCCTCGATCGCGATGAGATCAAAGACGCCGGTCGTGAACTTGCGAATCTGCTTGCCTTCCTGGTGAGCTACATTGCGAGCCATTGCCAACGCCTTCAGGTAAACTTCCGGGCCCATGACCGCGGAGCCAAGGCTCAAGAGCACGCCGCCTTCGAGGTTCGTCACCGATTGCGTGAAGATCAGAAAGTCCTGGTAGCTGGTCTGTCCGAGCGCGGCCCCGTCGCAGTTGGGATGTTCGTGAATGATGTCGTAGCCGACGCCGACATGCACCGTGACCGGCACCCCGAGCCGTGCCGCTGCCGCGAGGATGCTGACATTCTTGTGCGGGAACGGCCCGTCGAGGATTGTCCGGCCAATCGCCTCGCCCAACCCTAGCCCCGCCTTCTCGCCTTGAACAATCGCGTCATTCATTCGTCCCGTTTCTTGCCACAGGCCGAACTCGCCGGTCTGGATGTAGCGGGCGACGCTCTCGGTGGTGGCGCCGATGAGGGCGAACTCCCAATCGTGGATCGGTCCGGCGCCGTTCATGGCGAGGTGCGTCAAATCGCCTCGCTCCATCATGTCGATGAGATAGCGCGACACGCCAGCGCGCAACACATGCGCGCCCATCAGCGCGATGCGGGCGGCGCCGCGATTTTTCGCCTCGACCAAACGCTGACCGAGAATCGGCAGCGCCGCATGCGCGAACGCCGGCAAAGGCGCGTCGAGCGGCAAGAGTGCGGACAGATCGAGATCGTGCTGCCGCTCGGCCAGTGGCTTGATTTGCAGACGCGATCGATCGAAAGCGGCGTGTGGCATGGAAGAATTAAACGACCGAACGGCGACAGTTGTTCAAGCAGTACGCTCTCTTTGTGTTCTAGCAGCCTTTTCCGCGTATTCCAGCTGCCAATTTCAACGCTGCCAACAAACTGCTCCGCCGAAAAAAGTTGATGGAAATCAGGGAAACATGGGGAATATGCCCTAACCAAGAGAATTGCGGTAGGCAAGAAAAATGACTTTGATAAGATGGGCAAAAGAGACAATTTGACTGCCGTCAATTGGTTCCCGCAGCGAAATATACCCCGTATCGGTCAAAACAGGACACGGCCGGAGGCCACGAATGGATGCACTGTCCGCACTTCTGGACACGCTCAAAAAGGGTGGACAGGCGAATGGCCACCTGCGTGGCTTCCTGCACGTTTTCGTGGGCCGAAAAATTACGCGCACCAGTGATAAGACTCTTGTCTCGAAGGGACTTGCCTGGCGCGAACTCGCGGAGCTATTGAAGAAAGTTCGCTGGGATCCCGATGCCGTCAAGGAACTCGGACTCGATCCCGACGAGATGCCGCCGCGCGATCGCGAGCGCTACTGGTATACGGCGATCCTGCACGCGAAGGTGGATGGCGCCGAAGCGATTGACGCCGGCAACAAGTTCGCGAAAGTTTTGCACAAGCTGGGTTACGAAGTCGGCCCAGCGCCAGGCGCGTAATCTGCTTGCCGTTTAGCGTTCGCGCGGTGCCGTGCGAACGCTAAACGGCAAGCAGATTACGCCATCAATTCCGGAATCACTTGCGCCCCTTCGACGCCCGTCAATTTCTGATCGAGCCCCTGGAAGCGGAAGCTCAAACGCTCGTGATCGATGCCCATGCACTTGAGCACCGTCGCGTACAGGTCCAAGAGATGGCACGGCTTGTCGACGATGTTGTAGCTGAAGTCGTCGGTCTCGCCGTACGTCATGCCCCCCTTGATGCCGCCGCCGGCGAGCCACATGCAGAAGTTGCGCGGGTGATGATCTCGGCCATAGTTGTTGCGCGTCAGCGTGCCTTGCGAGTACACCGTCCGGCCAAACTCGCCGCCCCAGATGACGAGCGTCTCATCGAGCAAGCCGCGCTGTTTCAAGTCTTGCAGCAAGGCGCCGTTAGCGCGATCGGTGTCGTCGCATTGGTTCTTGAGGGCGACCGGAAGATTGTCGTGCTGGTCCCAGCCGCGATGGAGAATTTGCACCACGCGGACGCCGCGTTCGATCAACCGGCGGGCCAGAATGGCGCTGTTGGCGTAGGTGCCGGGTTCGCGGACGCCGGGGCCGTACATGTCGAGCGTGGCTTGCGTTTCGTTGCGCAGATCGACGAGGTCCGGCACGCTGGTTTGCATGCGGAAGGCCATCTCGTACTGGGCAATGCGCGTCTGCGTGTCGGGGTCGCCGAGGCGTTCGAAGTTGCGCTGATTGAGCCTGGCGAGGGCGTCGAGCATGACGCGGCGATCATCGCCGCTTACTCCGGGCGGGTTCTGCACGTAAAGCACCGGATCGCCGGCCCCGCGTAGGGCGACGCCGTTGAAACGCGTCGGCAAAAAACCAGACGACCACATGCGCGTGAACAGCGCCTGCCCGTTGCCCGACGCGGGGAAGCGTGGCGTGAAGACGACGAACGCGGGCAGGTTCTGCGTCTCGGCGCCGAGGCCATAAGCCAGCCAGGAGCCGATCGACGCCTTGCCGGGCACCTCGCTGCCGGTCATGACGAAGGTACACGCTGGATCGTGGTTGATGGCGTTCGTGAAAACGCTTTTGATAAGGCACATGTCATCGACGTGCTTCGCCGTGTGAGGCAGCAGTTCGCTCACCCATGTGCCGCACCGGCCGTGCTGCGTAAACTTGAACTTGGTCGGCGCTACCGGATGCCGGGCCTGCCCGCTGGTCATCGTGGAAAGGCGCTGCCCCATGCGCACGCTTTCGGGCAGGTTCTGATCGAAGTAGCGCTGCATCCCCGGCTTGTGGTCCCACAAATCGATCTGCGACGGCGCCCCATTGGCGTGCAGATAGATGAGCGCCTTCGCTTTGCCTGGGAACTGCGGAAACCCCGGCAAAGCGGGATGCACCGGCGATGTCACCGGCTGCTGCGCGCGGTTCTGGCACATGCCCAGCGCTAGCCCGCCGAGGCTAAGGCCGGCGCTCGCGAAAAACTGGCGCCGCGTATGTTGCAGGTGGTATTCGAACAAGGGGTTCATGGTATTTCCTCTGGCTTGCGTTTAGCCCCCGCACGGCATCAAGCGGGCGCTAATCGCAAATCGCGGGTTCTTGATTGGCCTATCTGCTTCCGTCCGTTCAATTTCGCATCACCGTCTCATCCAGGTTTAACAGCAAGTTCGCTATCAGCGTGTACGCCGCCAACTCCGGCTCCGCCAGCCCCGGCCGTATGGGCGACTCACCAACGCGCAACGCCTTCGTCGCCGATGCCGGATCTTTCTGATAGCGATCAACGAATTGCGTCAGCGCCTTGCCGACAACGTCGGCCTCCAGCGCCTCCGGCTCGCGCGACAGCACCACGCGGTAGCCGAAGCGGATGCGTTCCGCCGGCGTCTTGCCGCCTTCGACCAGCATCCGTTCGGCGAGTTTGCGGGCGGCTTCAAAGTGCTGCACGTCGTTCATCAGTTGCAGCGCTTGCAAGGGCGTGTTGCTGCGCTCGCGGCGGCTGCACGAGGATTCGCGATTCGGCGCGTCGAAGTTCGCCATGAAGGGATGCGGGGCCGTGCGCTTGAGGAATGTGTAAAGGCTGCGGCGGTACAACCCGGCCCCCTTGTCCTGCGTGTAGACACCGGTGCTGGAGCCGCTAAAGGCAACCGGCTCCCAGATGCGCGGCGGCTGATACGGACGCACGCCGCGGCCGCCCATGTCGAGCACGGCCAGGCCGCTGACGAACAGGGCGTTGTCGCGAATCTGCTCGGCGTCGAGCCGGAAACGCGGGCCACGCGCGTAGAGGCGATTCTCGGGATCTCGTTTGAAGACGTCCGGCGTCACCTTCGACGATTGGCGGAAAGTTTGCGATGTCAGCATCAAGCGCACGACCGCTTTGATATCCCAGTTTTTCTCGCGGAAAATCAACGCCAGATGATCGAGCAGTTCGGGATGACTCGGCGCTTCGCCTTGCGCACCGAAGTCGCCGCTCGATTTCACCAGGCCGGTACCGAAGAACTGCTGCCAGTAGCGATTGACGGCGACACGCGCCGTCATCGGATTCTCCGCCGATACCAGCCATTTCGCCAGATCGAGCCGGTTCGCCCGTGCCTTTGGATTGGCCTTCGCCAGGGGCGGCAAAAAGCTCGGCGTGTCAGGCTGCACTTTTTCACCCGGCTTGGTGTATTGGCCGCGCATCATCACAAAGCTCTCACGCGGATTCGCCAGGTCCTTGAAGATGAACGTGCCGGCGATTGCGTTATTGAATCCGTCGCGATCTTTGGTCAGGGCCGTGATCTGCTTGGCCAGCGGTTCGAGAATGGGCCGCGTCTCAGCACACACATTCTGCAAGTAATGCTCCCGCAGCTTATTTTCGCCCGCCGGATCGAGCTTCGCTTGCTTGACGAGAGCCAGCAGTTCCTTCGGCAATCCTTTTGGGTCCTTCGACTTCTGGGTGCGCCACGCCTTGAAGGATTGCGTCGGATCGCCTGCCGACTTGCTCGGTTCCTTGGCATCAGCCGGATCGATGTACTTGATCGACTGCAACTGCTGCCCAAGGTCGCTCTGTGCCTTCGCGATTTTCCCCACAAGGTCGGCTATTTTTTTCGCTTGCTCTGGCGTCGTCGTCTTCATCGTCGGCGCCGTCAAGAGGGCGTTGCCGTCCATCGCGGGGCCGTCGATGGAATAGAAGAACGCGTACATCGAGTAAAAGTCTTTCGCCGTGATCGGGTCGAATTTGTGGTCGTGACAGACCGCACAGCCGCCCGTCAAACCCAGGAAGACTTCCATTGTCGTCGATGCCCGATCGACCGCGTTGCGGAAGATCCACTCTGAATCGACCGAGCCCCCTTCGCTCGTCGACACATTGCAGCGGCTGAACCCTGTCGCCACGATCTGCTCGCTGGTCGCCTTCGGCAACAGATCGCCGGCGAGCTGCTCGATGGTGAAGCGGTCGAACGGCATGTTGTCGTTGAACGCGCGGACGACCCAGTCGCGATAGAGCCACATCTGCCGCTCGTTGTCGAGATGCAACCCATGCGTGTCGGCATAGCGAGCGAGATCGAGCCACGGCCGGGCCATCTCCTCACCGTAGTGTTTCGAGCCGAGATAGTGATCGACCATTTTTTCGTAGGCATCGGCTGCCTTGTCGTTCAGGAACAGATCCAGGTCGGCAACGGTCGGCGGCAGCCCCGTCAACGCGAACGACACCCGGCGAATCAATGTCGGCCGATCCACTTCCACCGACAGCTTCAACCCTTCGCGCTGGAGTCGCGCGACAATAAACGCATCAATCGGATTGGCGAGCCGGCTCCCGTTAGGGGCCGGAGGGACAGCAACTTTCGCCGCCGCTTCAAACGACCAGTGCTTCTGGAACTTCGCCCCCTCCGCGATCCACTTCTTGAGCGTCTCCTTCTCAGCCGGCTTCAGCGTCTTGTGAGCGCTCGGCGGCGGCATCACCTCCTCGGCATCGGTGCTGAAGATGCGTTTGATGATCGCACTCTCCATCGGCTTGCCCTCGACGATCGGCTTCGCGCCGCTCTTGGCGGGCTTGATCGCATCCTCGCGCACATCGAGCCGAAAGCCGCCTTTCTTCGCCGCGGGCCCATGGCACTTGAAGCAGTTCTCGGTCAGGATGGGACGCACGTCGCGATTGTATTGGATGTCGTCGGCTCGCATACCGGGGGCCAGCAGCGACAAACCAAGGAACGCAAAGCCAAATCGATGCGTTGAAATCATGGGTCAATCCATCGCGTGAAAGAGTAAAGAAGAAATCGCCGGCAGGATGCTATTGTAGCCGATGGGAACTCAGATTTGGCGATGTTTTCTGAAAATCCAGTCCTCGTTTAGCGGCCCCCGCCGAGGCGACAGATTGGGCGGTGTTATTCGCCGAAGTGTCGGCGTTCCGACCGCACGCTGCGGGCGCGAAATGAGGAACCATCACACCGCCGTGAGCCCCTTGTACTGGATGTCGTTGCGACCCGACTTCGCGTAGGACCGCGGCTCCGGCTGGGCGAAATCGTTTTGATCGACGGTGCGGACGCGGAACTCGTAGCTGCCGGCGGTCATAGCCGGGATGGTCACGGTCCAGAGGGCCCAACTGTAGCGCATGGGCCATTCGCGCGGCTGGCCCGTTTTAGGATCGAAGCCCCACACGTCGCGCGGCATCACGCCTTGCGGGAGGGTGCCGCCCCAGTCGCGCGGCGGCGGCTGGATGGTGCAGGGCCGCCAGGTCGCGGTGCGCCAGGCGGGATCGTCGTCGGTGATGCGGCCATGCGTGCCGGCGTCGGGCCGCAGCCAGTATTCGACGCGTTTGAGACCCGGCAGGCCGACCATCACCGTGCCGGTGAGCGTGATCGGCTGGCCGGTGCGGAAATTCTCGTTGCCCGAGTCGGTGTAGGCGGCCGTCTTCAGATAGGATTCGGAGTCGTTGTTTTGCGTGGCGTAGGTGTCCATCGCCCGGTACTCGTTCGTCAGCATGATGCGCTGCAGCCATTTGATCGACTTGAAGCCGTAGGACCAGGGGATGACCATCCGCACCGGGCCGCCGCGTTCGAGCGGGAGCGGCTGCCCGTTGAGCCGATAGACGACGAGCGGGCCGAGATCGCCGGGGGCGGCGTCCATCACCTGCGTGTAGGTCAAGGACGACTGGAAGATCTGTTTCGGGTCGTTGTTGTGAAAGCCCCAATAGTAGATGCGGCGAATGTTGTTGACTTTGCCGACCAGCTTGAGCACCTCGCGCAGCGGCACGCCTTCCCACAATCCCTGGCCCAGCGGCTGCGGGATATTGAGGCACTGCATCGCCTTGAGGAACTTGCGGTTGTGCCGTTGCCCCAGGCGTTCCAGCGCCGGCAGGTCGATGGCGTTGCGCTTCTCCAGCGTCAGCGGCGTGTCGATGGTGCAGCCGCCTTCAGCCATGATCTCCAGCCGCCACGTTTCGGGCGTGAGCCGAGCGCGGACGAGGTCATCGCCTTTGAGCGTGTGCGGCCTCGGCGTGCCGCGGCTGACATCGCGGAACTGTGCGGGGGTGGTGAGGAAGGTGCGTGTGGCGCCCATGGGGATGCTCCTTTTTAGGGTGAGGCACCTATCATAATGCAAAGGTTGGTGAATGTGAAACACTTTTTGCGAATGGAGATTACCATGATGATCGAGTTTCTCAATCCGCCCACGCTCAATACCATCGGCTGGACCCACGTCGTCACCGCGACCGCTGGCAAGACGATCTACATCTCCGGACAGGTCAGCGTCAACGAAAAGGCGAAGTCGTCGGCAAGGGCGACCTGAAGACGCAAACCGTGCAAGTGTTCGAGAATCTGAAGCATGGGCTGATTGCTGCCGGGGCGACGTTCAAAGATGTCGTGAAGTCGAGCCTGTTCGTCGTCGGGCTGAAGCCGGAGCATGTCCCGATCATCCGCGAGGTGCGTGGCCGATATTTTAACGCGAAGAACCCGCCGACGAGCACGCTGGTCGGCGTCGAGAAACTGGTGGGACCGGACTGGTTGATTGAGATCGAGGTGGTGGCCGTGGTGTAGTGTTGGTTGAATCTACAAGCCCCGGGGTGAGGTACGCCGAACCCCTGGGATGATAGGTCGCCATCCCCGGGGTTCGGCGTACCTCACCCCGGGGCTTCCTTCAGAATCACCACAACTCCCCAATCGCCCGCCCCGGACTGACCGCGTACGGCCGATCGGCCAGGTCGTGGTAGTGCGCCGCCGCATCGATGCCGAGCGCGGAAAACATCGTCGCGGCCAGATCGCACGGGCTATATGGATTGGTGCTTGGATACGCCGCGATGCGGTCAGACGAGCCGACGATGTGCCCGCCGCGCACGCCGGCGCCGGCGAAGAGCACTGAGTACGCGCCGGCCCAGTGCTTGCGGCCTGGGATGTTTCCCGCGAAGCCCGGTTCCATCGCCACGCGAGGCGCGCGGCCGAACTCGCCCATGCAGACGACCAGCGTCGTTTCGAGCAAGCCGCGCTGGTCGAGATCTTCGAGCAAGGCAGACAGGCTGCGATCCAGTCTCGGCAGCAGGTGATCCTTCATCGTCGGGAAAATGTCGTTGTGCGTGTCCCAGCCGTACTCGTCTTCCGGCGTCGGCGTCATGTCCTGGCCGCGGATCATGTGGTTCCAGAACACCGTCACCCACGGCACGCCGACCTCGACGAGCCGCCGGCCGAGCAGCATCGCCTGTCCCGATCGGTTCGGGCCGTAACGCTCGCGCACGCTCACCGGCTCGCGTGACAGATCGAATGCTTGCCGATAGCGCGGCGAATCGAGAAACTCGAACGCCCGGCGATGGAGCTGGTCGCGTTCCAGCAACGCGCGATCGTTCTGCCAGGCGGCAGCTTGGCGATTCAGTGATTGCAGCAGCGATTGCCGAGCTTCCAGGCGCACCGTCGGCAGGTCGGCCTGCGGTTCCAGGCCTGGCATCGTTTCAGCGCCGGTGGCGACATCGCCGAGCACCAACGGCTCGTTGCCTCGCCCCAGGAAACCGCCGTATTGGCCAGGTCCCGCCTCGCGAGGCGTTAGCAACGGGCCATTGAGATGCACCGCCGTGTACGGAAAATCGCTGCTGGGCCGAATCCGGCGCAGGATGGCACCGTAGGTCGGGAAGTCGGTCGGCCGTATCGGCGGGTTCGACGACCGGCGCAAATGAAACTGTCCAGTCAACGCGAGATAGCTCGCGGAACCGTGATCGACATCGTCATGCGAAACGCTGCGGACGATGGCATAGCGGTCGGTCAGTCGAGCGAGCCGCGGCAAATGCTCGCAGAGTCGCGTACCGGGAACGGACGTCGGCAGGGAGCGAAATTCGCCGCGGATTTCCTCGGGAGCTTCGGGCTTCATGTCGAAAGTGTCGAGCTGACTGACGCCGCCGCCGGTGAAAACAAGCAGCACCGAGCGAGCTCGCTGGGTCGCCGCTTGCGGCTTAGCGCTCGCAGCACGCGCCGAAGCGCCGAGCGCCGCCGCCAACCCGCCGACGCGCAGCCATTCGCGGCGTGTCAGCCGGCCATGGGGTTGTCGTTCATCGCAGAGAAAACGCAGCATGAAGAGGATTGTATCACGAAGGAACATGCGAACAGAAGAAAAAAAGTCAGAGCCCGAGCCGCCGCCGTCGGCAGTTCTCAGCCGCGACGACAAGCCGGCGCAGCTTTTCGTACGCTTCATCGATGGTTGGCGGTTCGCCGGCGTCGGGCGCGAAACCGCAGTCGGGGTTGAGAGCCATGCGATTCGGACCGACAATGGCAGCCCCCGCAGCCGCCAGTGCTTCGATCGATTCCACCGTTTGCAGGCACACTCCGCGCACATCCACCACGCCCATGCCGAGCGCCAGGTGGGCCGGCAGCAATTTCAGGTCGCTCACATCACCCGTCCCTGGATACGCGAACTCGAGATTGACGCGATCGACCTTGGCGTCGGCCAGCCGCGGCAGGATCGGCTTGTAGTCGCCCGTCACGTCGCTGCGGCGTTTATAGACGCTATGGCAGCAGTGCAGATGGACTTCCGCGCGCAGACCCTCCGCAACGCGATTGATCGCCGCCAGCGCTGCCGGGAACTGCTTGTCGATGTCCCAGCTTCGCCGCAGGCGTTCGTCGTGGATCTCGGCGCCTGAAGTTAGCCGCGGATCGCAGAAGTAGGTGAGGGCCGGATCGTCGATCTGCACGATGTCGATTCCGCACTCGACCAGGGCGCAGGCTTCGCGGGCAAGGACTTCGGCCAGATGATCGAGGAAGTGCTGCAACGTCGGATATGCGTCCCGGCTATAGTCCGCGTGCCAGTAGCGCACGGCAATAAGAAACGGACTCGGCAGCGCGAATTTCGTCACACGATCCGTATGCTGCACGAGGAAGCTGGCGTCCCTGGCAAAAACCGGCTCCGTCGCGGACATGCGCCGGACCACGACCTCGGTGAGCTTGATTTCGGCCTGATGCGTGAACTTTCGGCAGCGCTCGAAGCCGCCGACACGCTGGAGGAACTCGCGGATGTACTGGCTGCGCCGCCACTCGCCATCCGAGACAACGTCCAGCCCGGCTTGTTCCTGTAAGCGAATCGCGAACAGGACCAGATCGTCAAGCGTGCGCTGATAGCGTTCGGCCGGCAGCTCATCCCGGCGCGCCAGCAGATCGCGCACGACCTGCGGCCGCGGCAACGAACCGATGCCGTGCGTGTAGAACAATGGCAACTGGGCTGTGCGTGCGGTTTTCACGAAGGGTGATTTCTCGTAACGACGGGTTGGTTGAATGTGGCCATTGTGCCAGGGGCGGGAAGCATAGATCAACACCAAAATCCGGAAATCTTGCTCGGTCCATCGGCACGGCGGAGCGGAGGTCTCGGCGACTTTCCCTTTCGACGATCATGGCCTTCGCGGATCGGCTCCTGGGCACTTACTCACCAGCCGAAAAGCAGGTCGAATCCTTGGAAATCGTCAAAAGCACAGCCTTTTTTAGCCTGCTTGACCCCAGATACTCACGGTCGGGGGAGACAAGGGGAGTAGGTCGCCCGAGTTATTCGTTTCATACGTTCACGACACCCCTACCCAAATGAAACGAATGAAATGAATGCAACGGGACGGGACGCAACGCAACCGATTAGGCTGCCGCTTCAAGCGGTACGACTCGCCCAAGCGACAAGCACGCCGTGGCAAAAGTTGAATGGGTGCACGGGGCACAACGGACCTTGACAGGTCGGTGCCGGCGGTGCATCACGCCAAGGGATACGCCTTCGAGGTCGCCCTGCCCGCCGGCCTACCGGTCGAGGGCGTGGTGCTGGCCGATCACGTCAAGAGCGCCGATTGGCGCGAACGCGGCAGCGACCCGATTGCGAGCGTGCCCGCGGAGGTACTGGACGAGGTACGCGCCAAGCTGAAGCCGGTGTTGGGGATGTGAGGTGGGGCGATTTTTTTTTTTGCGACCGAAACGGCTACCTGCTTCGGGATTGACCATGAATTTGGAAAAAAACGTTGCCATTCTCCTCCGCGAGAGTTACCATCGAGCCATTCTGCTAAGGGCATGCCCGCGGGTCGTCAGGAGTTCGCTCAATGGCACTTGTCTCTAAAAAACTCCCACACATTTCGTTGGATGGAAAGTGGTTTCCATGTCATCCAGGTAGCGAATTCGGCTTCCTGGGAGATCGTCTCTTGTGCGACCTGGTCACGACGAGTGGGCAACCGCCGAAGAAACTTTTACTGAGGCCGCTTAACTGGTCTCAGGGCAAGAGTCCCAACGACAAGTCAAGTTCCCCGCTTGAAGTGGATAAGGTGCCTGATGGGGCAGGCTTGGGGCTGCGGCCATTCGCGGGCAAGACCTATGATTACGCAATTCCTTCAGCCGAAGGCAAGCTAAAGCGGCAGGAGCGCCAATTCCTTCAGCAGGACATCACCGGACTTATTACTTTGCGGGAGGCAATTCTCAAGGTAGTGAAAGATAAGGTCCCTCGCAAAGTCTGGTTTCTTTTTTACTCCGCATGCAAAGCGCTCAACACCTACGGCAAGTCGATCGGAAGCCAGCAATCGGTGCCTTTGCAATGCCCGAACGGTCTTGCCGTCGACGCCAAAACCGGACAAGTGGTCATGCTTGATGCGGAGATGAAAATCCCGGTCCTATCTGAGCCAAATGAGACTGCTTTCGTGAAGTGGTTTGGCATCGCTGGCCGGGAAAGATACGCGCAAGACACCGAGGCATCGTCGTTGCACTCAAGGGCCCTGCTCCTTTTCTTTCGCGAGGTACTTGGATACCTGCACAAACAAGAGGGCGCAGCTGGAAGTGGGATACTGGCCCAACTTGGGGCCAAGTTGGATGAACTGGAAGCCGCAAGATCGCTCCAAGAACTCCAGGATAATGCTGAAATGATGGCGGAAGACTGGAGTATTCCCGTCGAGGACGAAAACGGCGCACCTGTCGCACCCATTGCGACACCAAATATCGTTGCGGAAGCCGTAAGGCCGGCGATTCGGCAACCAAAAACGCGAACATGGCTTGGCTGGTTCGTCTGCTCCTTTCTTGCCAATCTGTTTTTGGCCGTACTTGTTCTCTTACTTGGCGCTATGTGGTTTGCCATCAACCCGAGGTTGTCCCCGGAGAAGAAACAGCCCACGCCGGCATCCGACGATTCCTCTCTACAATTCTCGTCGTACTGCGTCGTTTTACCTACACGAGGGACGAGTAGCGAAAAGGTTCTAGCCTCCTTGAAGCAGCTTTATGCCGACAAGGTTCTCGTCCCGAAACAAGGCGAAGCCGAGCAAAACCGACTGTTGAGCGATCACCTGGATTTAGCAGTTAAGTCACTCAAGGGGGCGGACAAGGTGCAGAAGCTGCTGGGCCAACTCAACAGTGATTACTCCGTCCGTTTCAACGGGTATTCGGTGGATGCCAAAGACTTGGGATTGAAATCCATCATCGCGAATGGCGGGTTGTATAGGATCGCCTCGCCGGCTGACAAAATGCAATACGGCTCGTTGCTCCGCGCCAACTCCGTGGACCGAATCCTGACCATTTCCGGCATGGACAAGCAGCCAGATGCACGCGCCCTGTTGGAATCGCTGAAAGCCGCGACGCACGAGTACGCATCCATCAAGGACGCCGTTACTATCATCGGCGACCGAACGGCTTTCATTCTTCGAGTCGAGCCCACTGCCGCTGCCCATGAAGTCGTACGCACTCATCTGCTCGGCCGGGACCCCTGTCTTCGTTCCAAGGCCTGTATTTGAATTGTTCGATGCGGTTGACCCCGCAGCGGGCACGGGCGGAGGTGTCGCAAGGTACAGCCTCAAACTAGACACGAAATGTGATTGGCGGCTGGTAAGCAGTGAAGACAGGAAAAGAACCGATTACCAAAGCAACGAGACGAATGAAAAAATGAAGTGGCGGTCGTTCGCGGCGAATCAAGAAATCGTTTGGACGACTCTTCCTGTCTTGCGCCAAACCGGAAGAACGGACAACGTGTCCTCCTTCGATATCGCTGTGACCGTGAACGCGAATAAGGTCGTCGTATTCCGAAACCAAAGCATACTCGTAGGCGACTCAAATGCGCAAGTTTTGAAACAGGCACAGGTCTATATGGACAGAGTCTTGGGACTCCCAAAAATCATATTTGAGGAGGCAGTAAACGTTCGCCAGCAAGAAGAGCGGTTCACGGGCGCGCTCTTGTACAATTACCTCGCAGAACAAGCCATGGAAGCTCGCGAGGATTTGGAAATCATGAACCAAGCAGGTTTTGAGAAAGCGAAGGACAAGGACGATAGCCCATTGATGAAGTAATTTGTCCGTCCCGTTAGGCTACGCCTTTTCGTATAGCGGCAACGAATCGCTCCTTTCGTTTCGGAAACTCATTCATGCGTTTGAGGGTCTCCTTCGCGGAGAGCTTCACTCGCTCTGGTTTTTTGGCGTTCTTCTTATCTTTCGCCATGGCGTCTCTCCATCCGGATCATCAAGGCTTGTACGTCTCATGTTACGAGACATCGGGTTGCATGGGCAAGCGGAAATAGGTCCGCACCCAGCAGACTAGGTCGTCCAAGTACAACAAAGGCCCCGAATCGCGCACGATTCGGGGCCTTCGCAGGTTGTTGCCAACTCCGGCCCCTCGCCCCCGGAGGGGAGAGGGGAGGAAGATTTACTTCTTGTCCTCCACGATCAACTCCACCGGTCGGGCTTCGACGCGGTTGGATGGCGTGTAATACTCGTACGCCACCGAGGCCGGGGTGCGGGCGCGCAGCGGGTACTTGGGACGCAGGACGTACTCGAAGGTGAGCACGTCGCCGGGCTTGACGTCGCCGAGGTACATCGTCACGGTGCGCTCGGTGACGCTGAACTTCATGATCTGCTTCTTGCCGACCATCTCGGCGAAGTCGCCGGGATCGACGGTGAAGCCTGGGGCGATGCCGAGATCGATCATGACCATGTAGGTCGGGATCTTGCCGGTGTACTTCAGGGTCGCTTTCGCCTTCAGCATGTCCTTCGTGGACAGCTTGGTGCGATCGTATTCGACGGCGACTTCGAGGGTGGATTCCTTCTGAACCACTTCTTTCTTCCACGGCTCGAAGTGGCGGCCGACGATCTGGTACATCAGCGGCGTTTCGCCGTTGACTTCGATCGCGACCTGGTTGGCGCCGTCGGCCTTGAACTCCTTGAGTTCAAAGGTCTGCATGACGTCGGAGGCGGCCTTCTCGACCTTGCCGCGGTGCGCTTCCTTGCCGTTGACCTTGATGGTGAAGAGCACGTCGTCCTTGAGTTCGACATTGCCCATGCCGGCGACGAGGGCCTTGAGGGCGAGGATGGTGGCCGAGGTGCTGCCCCAGGTGCCGTTGCCCGCCTTGGTCTTGATCAGGTAGGTGAGCGACTGGTTCACGCTGTTGGTGAACTGGCCGGTCCGGATCATGGCGAGCGCGGTGAGGGCCGTCGCCTCGACGGTGACGGAATCGCCCGTCGCATAGGTCATCGAGGTCGATTTGCTCGGATAGCTCGACGCCCGCCAATCGGGAAGGTCCTTGCGCAGTTTTTCGAGCTTCTGCAGGACCGACAGCGTGCTATCGTCCTTGGCATCGTAAGCGGCCAGAGCGTTGGCGGCCAATGCCAGGATGTAGCTGTTGTCGCCGGCGGTGTTGACGTTGTCACGGATGTAAGCGATGGACTTCTTGAGCTGGTTCTTGTCGTAGCCGCTATCGAGGAGCGACCAGACGACGTAGCTGGTCAAGAGGAGCTTGGTATTGCCCATGCTGGCGATGGTTTCGCCGTGGGTGGCGCCGATGTCGGCCCAGCAGCCGTCCTTGTCCATCTTTTTCATGAGGTAGCCCTGAGTGCGGTCGATGATGCCGCGGTCGATCGGATAGACCTTGGACATATCGCTGAACTCTTGCAGGCCATAGGCGCTGAGCCAAACGAGCGGCTCGCCGTTGCCCCACCAATCGAAACCGCCGCCGGGGCGTTCGAAGGTGAGCAGCTTTTGGTAACCGACGTTGAGGAACTGTTCGCTTTTCATCAGGAGCTGAGGAGAGGCCACACGGGCCTTTTTAATGTAATCCACGACCAAGATGTTTGGGTAGGCCGCGGATGACGTTTGCTCCATTCAGCCACCGGGTAGTCGTATCAAACCCTCAACTCCCTCCAGGACCTGGGCCATCACGCCGGGATAGATCCTGACGATGAGCTTTGAGGCATCGGGGATGGAGTTCGCCGGCATCGGGATCTCCTGGACGATCTTGCCGTTCAGGCGATCGCTGATGACGCGTTCGAACTTTTGGCCATTGGGCACGACCTCGACGACGCGTTTGACGGCATCGGATTTCTTGCTGCCGAACGCCTTGACGGTGAGTGGCTGCCAGCCGATCTTGCCGGCGCGGATGCGGAACTTGACGTTGGTGACTTCGTTCGGTTGCAAATCGAGACTGCGGGTGAAGCCGCCGTTGTCGATCAACTCGAACCAAGATTCCTTTTGCAATTCGATCTTCACGGTCTGCGGAGTCTTCAAGTAGTTGTAGACGGCGACGGGGAAGGCGATCTCGTCGGTCTGCGTCAGGCTGACCGGGAGATCGATATCGACGAAGAAGTCCTGGAAGACTTTCAAGGGGACCGTCGCGCCGCCGATGGCGCCGGCACGGGAGTTGGCCGACGCGCTCAATCGCCAGGTGGTGATGGAGTCGGCGAAGCTGACGGCCATGTCGGCGATGCCCTTGTCGTTGGTGATGAGGCTGGGCTGCCAGAGCATGGTTTCAGGGAAGTACTCGCGGACGCGCGTGACGGGAGCTGCTGCTCCGCCGCCCATGCCGCCACCGCCCCCTCCGCCGCCCATGCCCATCATGCCACCGCCGCCGGGACCGCCGCCGATACCACCGGCCGCCATCGGCATCATCGGCGGCATGTGCATGTCGCCGGCGCGCCTATTGACGGCGCCGCGTTCCAATTGCATCTCGAAGCGATCGGCTTTCATGTTCTTGGTGGCGTCCGCGAGGTCACGGTTCAGGAACCAGAGCTGCGAGTTGGCCCAGCCGAAGCGGTTCATCTGATCCACGGCTGTGGCGAGATTAACGTTATCACGGCCGCCCAGTCGGCAATCCGGGCCCGCGGAGACGACATCGTAATCGTCGAAGATGGTCGGGTCTTTCTTGTCCTTGCGAGCCTTCTTGACGAGCCGGAACGCTTCACCGAAGCCGTCGTTCATCCAGCGTTTGTCGAGGCCGGTGGCTTTCATGGCCACTTCGAGGCCGTTCGCCGGCAGGGTCCAGCGGCCGTCCTTCAGGAGCGTCTTGTGATTCTGGCTCGCGTACACCTGAAGATGGTGCTGCCAGCCTTGCAGGCGCTGAGCCGTCACGGAGCGTGCCAGGTTTTCCGGCGTCATTGATTTTTCGACCTTGGTCAGGTCTTCGAGCGTGAGTTTACCGCCGAAGCCGTTGTCAAGGTGCGTCGGGTGCAGCAGGTTCTTCTTGACCATATCTTCGAGCAGGTCCTTGCGGAAGACCCAGCGGTTAGCGTTCTTGTCCCATTCGATCGCGGTGCCATGCTCAAAGGCGACGTGGTACATCATGTTGGCGACGTGGCTGATACGGGCCTCGAAATTGCGCTTGCGCTCGATGCCTGGGTTGACTTCCCAGCGCTGCGGCCGCGGCAGCTTTACGGAGGTCAAGAGCACCTCGGCGATCTGCTGGCGGCCGGCGGGGATGACTGGCTGGCGGACGATGTTGTCGATCGTGTCGCCCGGGCCGAACTTGATCTGCGTCTGCGGCTTGAGCAGTTCTTCTTGCAGCGTGAAGTAAACCTTCTCAAGGCCGGGCTGCAAATCTTGCAGAGCGTACACGGCTTCATCGACGACGATGACGCCGATCGCTGCGGCAACGGGTTTGCCGGCTTGATCGGTCACCTGGAAGCGGATGCGGCCATCCTCGCCCGGCTCGTGTACTTCCTTGCCGGGAAGGACGCTGATCTTGAGGTCGTTCTTCGCCTGGACGTAGACCACGCGGCTATCGCGGATGATCTCGCCGTGGCTGAGCATTTGATAGGCGTGGATTTCGAGGCTGCCAAAGACGCTCTGGGGCAGGTCGAGCGTCTGCAGGGCGGCGCCGTCCTTGACTTCGAGCCACTTGCTGAGCATCACCTGGCCGCCGCGGATGATATCGACATAGACCGTCGGCAACCCCGCCGAGGTGCGAATGTCGATATTCATGCGGTCGCCGGTCTGGTAGATCGCCTTGTCGAGGCGGAGGAGGACGTTTTCGCCGAGCGGCTGGCTATTGAGGGCGACATGCGTGCGGGCGAGATTGCCGCGTGGGTCCTTGGCTTCGAGGCGGAGGTCGAAAACGGGCTGAGCGCCAAAGTGCTGCTGGTTGCCGCCGACCATTTCGATATCGCGGTTGCCCCAGCCGCCGGCGCGGAATTGTTCCTTGGTGGGCGTGATCTTGACTTCGGCGAGTCCGGCCGAATTGGTCTTGACGACGGCGATCGGGTCGCCGACCTTTTCTTCCTTCGGTTGTTCCTTGCCGGGTTGCGGCACTGGTTGCGGTGCGATGCCGCCGCCGAAGCGACCGCCGCGACCGCCCATCCAGGGATGCTGCGCGTCGGCTTCGCGCTTGTGCCACAGCTTGACTTCGACGTTCGGGGCCGGGCTGCCATCGGGATAGATGGCGGCGAGGAACACGCGATTTTCGAGGCCTGGCACCATCTTGCCGCCTTCGGAGATCACGCTCAGGCGGATCGCCTGGTCACTGACCGCGTAGGACTTGACGACCTTCTCGGTGTGGTCGGCATTGTCGAGCACCTTGATATCGAGCTTGACGATCGCATTGCCAGCTTGCAATGGCTGGCCGACGAAGTAATCAGGAAGCTGAATCTCAAACTTGGCATGGCCATTGGCGTCGGTCATGCCCTTCCACTTCGAGAACTCCTTGAACGCGACATCGAACGTACTGGCAGACACCTCGATCTTGGAGTTCGCCACCGGTTTGCCGAAGAAGTAGTCGCTCTGCAGATCGACGGTGATTTTTTCCTTCGGCAGGTAGAACGTCTTGTCGGCCTTCACCTCGACCTTGAACTTCGGCAACACGTAGCGTTTGACCTGCACGGTCTTCTCGGCGCGGATGTCGCCGATGATGGCGCGGAGGTTGTAGTCGCCCATGTTGACTTCGTCGGCAAGCTGGAAATCAACCGAGGCGATGCCGAAGTCGGAGGTCTTGAAGGTCTTCTTGTAGACCTTGTTCCCCTTGGGATCTTCGATCTCGAAGAGGACGTCCTTGTTTTCGAGCGGCTTCATGTCGAAGGAACGCAGGGCGAGCGCACGCAGGTGAATCAGATGGCCGGACTGATAGATCGGGCGATCGGTAACCAGCAGGATCTTGCCGTCAGCCTTGATGCGGACCTGGCGTTCGAGCTTTTCTTCGCCGAGGGCCGAGCGGGTCGCGATTTCCATCGTGTAGGTCCCGGCTTCGAGCGTCGGGATGTCGAAGTTGGCGAGCACCTTGCCCTTTTGGTCGGTCAGGCCGGAGTAGACGTGGTGCTTGTTCTTCTTGGCGTCGATCAGGGAAATGACGACGTTGCTGCCGACGTGCGGGACCGACTCGGCGATGGAGCGGATGCCCTGTACGGTACAATGGAGCGACGCCTGGCTGCCGGCATGGAACTCGGTGCCGGCGCTAATGGTCGTCTCATGCCCCTTGCCGAGTAGCACCTTGGCGAGCTGGAACACGACCTGTTTGCCCTTGAACTGAACGCGCAGGCTGAGGTTCTCGGCGTCGGCCTTGTTCACGTCATCGAACTGGAAGGCGAGTTGAGTGTTTGGGTCGAGCTTGCTCAGCTTCGAAGCCCGGCTGGCCAGCGCCTTGCCGTCTTTGCCGAGCAAATCGACGCTGACCTTGCCAGTCAGCCCCTTTTCCGCGGACCCAGGAATCTCGATCGCAACCTGAAGCTGTTTGTCCTTGAACACGGCAAGCACGCGGGGCTCAAAGCCCTGGCCGCCGGCTTCGGAGACCGTGTTCCAGATGGCGGTCGCGGCGCCGATGCCGCAAAGCAAAAGAACTACTCCGACAAGGCGCCAACGCAGCGTGGATTTCTGTGCCGACATGGTGGACCTCCGTATTATCAACCGACGGGTTGCAACGACGTCCGTTAATGTGACGAAATGATACGCGAAACGGATTGGTTCTTACAAATGTATTTTAGTTCGGACGCCCAGGGGTGCGGGTACGCCCGAAGCCCTGGGATTCAAAGTACCTCATCCCAGGGCATGCCGCTATTTCTTCTTCGGCTCGCGAATGGTCCACATATACAGGAACTTCGGCCGCGGGCTGTCCTTGACCTCGAACTCGACGACCTGGTCCGGCTCCATGTTCGGGAACGGGTAGTCGTGGGCCACGATGCGCGTGCCTGGTTTTAGCCGCGCCTTCATCTGCGGCTCCAGCTTTTCCATGAATTCCGGCAGCATGTAAAGCATGATGACGGTCGCTTTTTCGAGATCCTTTACTTTCAACGCGTCCCCCTGGCGGATATCGACCAGGTCCTTGCTGACTTCCGCTTTGCGCATGCTGGCCAGCGAGTCCTTGATGCGGGCCGGGTCGATATCGATGCCGACGCCTTTACAGCCGTACTTCTTCGCAGCCGTCACGACGATGCGGCCATCGCCGCAGCCGAGGTCGAATACGAGATCGGTCTTTTTGACCTTGGCCATTTCGAGCATCTTCTCGACGACGACTTGCTCGGTCGGAACGTAGATGATCCGGCAAGGGGTTTTCTCGCCTTGATCCTGTGCAAAGGCCAGGAGCGGCACGGCAAGGGCGGCGACGATCAGCAGGTTGCGCATCGGATCAACTCCTCGAAAGGGAAATGCCCAGCCGCAAACGGCTGGGAAATCGGGCAAGTTACTCGTTGGCCGCCTTCTTCTTCTTCTTTTCCGGGACGATCCACAGGATTGCCTTGTGGTTGTCGCGGGTGGAGCTTTTCACGGTGGCGGTGGCGGTCGGTTCCCAGCCCTTGGTCCAGCTATAGTCGTGGGAAACGATGCGGGTGCCGGGCTTGAGCGTCTTCTCGGCAATCGGGAACCAAAGGTCCATGAACTCGGGGAACATGTACATGACGACGACGGTCGCGTCCTTGAGATCCTTGATCGCCAGCGCGTCGCCGTGCCGGGTCTCGACCAGGGGCAGCTTGATAGAGCCGCCGTAGCTGATCGCGTCGTCCTTGTTATACTTCTCGAACATCTCCATCGCTTCCTTGATGCGGACCGGGTTGGTCTCGATGCCGACGCCGCGGGCGCGGTATTTCTTGGCGGCCATGAAGCAGATGCGGTTGTCGCCGCAGCCGAGGTCAAAGATAACGTCGTCCTTGTTGACCTTGGCCATCTCGAACATTTTTTCGATGACTTCATCCGCGGTGGGAACGAAGGTCGGGTTGTTGTACTTGGGGTCGTCTTTCTTGTCTTTCTTCTTCTCGCCGCCGGTGATCGTACCGGTGTTCAAGAGCACGGCGATGCAGACGGCGAAAGCAGTCAGACCGAGAATACGCTTCAACATGGGGTCACTCCTCGATGCAAAAATGGTCGGTGGGGTCCAAGAAATACGTTAAGGGCGAGGGGGCGGTGGTGTCAAGAAATTTTCACGCTCAATCTGCCCCTTGCGGCTTAGCGCTCGCACGGCGCCACGCGAGCGCTAAGCCGCAAGTGGCTACAAACCCGCGTCCTTCTTCAACGCCGTGGCTTTGTCGGTTTTCTCCCAGGTGAAGTTCGGCAGTTCGCGGCCGAAGTGGCCATTGCGGGCGGTTTCCTTGTAGATCGGCCGGCGCAGGTTGAGCGATTCGATAATCCCCTTGGGCGTTAGCTGGAAGTTCTTGCGGATCAGCTCGACTAGCTGATCGTCATTGATGCCCTTGGCGGTCGTGCCGTTGGTGTTCACCCAGATGTTGAGCGGATCGGGATAGCCGATGGCGTAGGAGAGCTGCACTTCGCATTCCTGGGCGAGGCCGGCAGCGACGATGTTCTTGGCGATGTAGCGAGCCATGTAGGCGGCCGAGCGATCGACCTTGGTCGGATCCTTACCGCTGAAGGCGCCGCCGCCGTGTCGTCCGCGACCGCCGTAGCTATCGACGATGATCTTGCGGCCGGTGAGCCCGCAATCGCCGTGCGGGCCGCCCATCTCGAAGTTGCCAGTCGGGTTGATGTGGCAGCGGATGGCGCTGGCGGGGATGCCGTCAGTCGCCTGGCCCGGCAGTACGGAGACCATGTCGCCCTTGAGCAGATCGGGACGCTCGGCTTTCAGCGTCGGTATGATCAGCTTGTCGATGATCTCCTGGCGGGCTTCATTGGAGAAGAGACCTTTGGAATCCATCGCCGACTTGTCGTGCTGCGTCGAGATGACGACGGTGTGAATGCGGTTCGGCGTGGCGTCGCCGTTGTATTCGACCGTGACCTGGCTCTTCGCATCGGGCCGCAGGAACTTGATCATGCCGGCCTCGCGCAGCTTCGCATGGTTCTCCATGAGGCGATGCGCCAGGTAGATCGGCAGCGGCATCAGCGTCTTGGTCTCACGGCAAGCGAAGCCGAACATCATGCCCTGATCGCCGGCGCCGCCGACATCGACACCCATTGAAATGTCCGGCGATTGGGCGTGCAGGTTGATATGTACTTGTACGGTTTTGGCCGCGAAGCCGATGGATGGGTCGGTGTAGCCGATCTCGCGCACCATGTCGCGGATAATGCGATCGACGGTTTCGCGCGACAGGTCGGCCTTGGTGGTGATCTCGCCGGAGACGATGGCGAGGTCGGTTGTCACCATGGTTTCGCAGGCGACTCGGCTGCGGTCGTCGGAACGCAGGCAGTGATCGAGAATCGCGTCGGAAATCTGATCGGCCACCTTGTCCGGATGGCCCATCGATACCGATTCGCTCGTGAACAAGAAGCATTTGGTGGAAGACACTGGAGCATCCTTATCGTTGAGGAATCAAGACCCATTGGATTGATGATTATAGAAAAAGGCAGGGAAAATAGAAGGCTCGCATTTCCCCGTTTAGCGCCCGCGCCGCGCCGGTTGTGGCACGGTCAGGAGACCGTGCCACAACATGAGGATAAAAAAACAACGCCCGCGGCAACAAGTTGCCGCGGGCGTCTGGGTTAGTGAGGTTTGGGCGTTAACGGGCCGTTGCCGTGCTCTTTTCGAGCGCGCTGCGCAGGCGGTTGCGGGCCACGTGCAAGCGACGCTTGATCGTGCCGACCGGCGTCTCGAACTCGCGGCTCATCTGCTTCAAGGTGCGACCCTTGATGTAGAAGGCAACCAGCGTATCGCGATCGAGCGGCTTCAGGCGATCCAATCCGGTCCAGACCTCCCGCTGGTTCTCATTGCGGATGATCTCGTCGAGCGGACCGTCGCCGGCGCCGGGCGCGTTCTGCAAGACCTCCGGCTCAACGCCCTGGATCGGGGCCTTGCGGGTGACGCGGTTGATCGCCATGCGCACGGTGATCTGGCGCAGCCAGCCGACGAAGCAGTGCGGCTCGCGCAACTGGCCGATCTTGCCCATCGCGTGGATGAAGACTTCCTGCGCCAGCTCGATCGCCTCGTTCGGGTCGCGCAAGCGCGCCATCGCAACGGCGTAGACCGCCGGCTGGAATCGCTGCACGAGTTCGCCGAAAGCGGCGCGGTCGCCGGCTTGAGCGCGTTCGATCAAAACGAAGATTTCGTCCCAGGTCATGGCGATACCCTCCTTCCCCGGCCGCTTCCTCGTTTAGCGCCCGCAGTGAAGCGCCGGGCGTCCGGCGCTTCACTGCGGGCGCTAAACGAAGAGCGGAGTTTCGTTAATCACACGGGATAACGGGGTGCAGGCGCGGGGCCTGCGATGGAAACCGACGGCACTTAGCTGCGTGGCGAAAACGCGGATCGTGTTGATCGCACGCTTCTGGCTAAGTGGCCGGCTTTGCTGGCGGACCGACCGGTCCGAATCTCGGCCCATGCCGTCGCGGTATTATCCGCGCCTGGGGCCTGTTCGGTCGGATACGATCCGAGCAAGGGTAGCCTGAACACAGAGATGGGCGCCGGAAAGGTCCCATCGATCCGCTGCGAACCCTTGCATTCCATACCGGTCACGCTGACGCCTTGCTGATCGGCGCTAAGCATTTCCAGGGATTGCATGTTCTTTACGGCCATGGGAGCCTCCGGCGTAAACTGATTGGCGCTTGCTATGCCGCAAGCGGTGAACTTTGACTCTCGGTCCTCTCTCGGACAGCGCGCTTACCTCCGAGGTTCGCGCAAACACAAGAAGCTTTTCGCGTGAGTCAGAAGATCAGCAAAAGCGATGCCAAATCAGATTCGCGTGGTAGCGAGGTATCCTAATCCTACACTATTCCAGCATTTGTGCGAAACGCTCGTGGACATGTTCTTGGAGCAACGTAACACGAGGGGTTTAATGGATGTTTTTGCAACAGCCGGGGGCGGTAGAATTCGACACACGTGCCCGATTAGCGGCTTCTCATTCCGAATTCTATGTCTCAAGTTATTTCAATATATGAGGATACGTCACGGCGAACTGGTGATGACAGGGAAAAGCCTTCCTTGGTAGAATCTGCCCCAATCGAACCATCCCAACTCACCCGAGCAAGGAAGCTATCATGCGCAGGAAACTCTACCTTGGTTTGAGCCTCGCGGCATTCGCCGGTCTGGTCGCGGGAGGCTTGTCGTTCACGCAGCCGATCGGCGCCCAGGACGCCCCCAAGAAAGCGGAGCCGGAACAGAAGAAGGACTTCAGCGACCTGTTCGAGATTTTCAAGAAGGACCTGGAGCTGAAGAAGGTCCCGGCGCCGGCGGACCTGCCGCCGTTGACGCCACTGCCGCCGCCCGACTTGTCGCCGTTGACGCTACCGCCTCCCGTCGCGCCGACAACCGGAGGCACGGTGATTCCGCCGCCGACGACTCTGCCGGCGAAGGACGACAAGCAGACAACGCCGCCGCCGGTGATCGACGCGCCGAAGCCGGCGCCCTTGCCAGCGCCGCCGACAACGGAAACCAAGAAGGACGACCCCTTTCCTCCGTTTCCCTCTATCACGAATGAGAAGCCGGCAGAGCCCAAGCCGCCGGTGATTGTCAATCAGCCGGCGCCCTCGGAGTTGCCGAAACCTACCGACAAGCCGGGCCAGAGTGTGCCGCCGGTGGTCAAGCCGCAGCCGGCGCCTGTGGTTCAGCAAGAATCCATCGACACGATGATGAAGCAGGCTGCCGAGCTTATGAAGCAGAACAAACTCACTGAGGCAGAAGCAATCGTCAATCGCGTTCTTAAACTTGATCCGGAATACGTCGCAGCTGTTGCGGCAAAGAGCATCATTATTACGAGGCGAAATCGGGAACTATATGCAAATGACCCCGGCCTCAAGCCAATGCACGGATCCCTTGAGCCGACCTTTCCGTCGCTCCAACCTACGCCGCCCGTGAAGCCGTCCGTGCCGCAAGCCATTGACCCACCCGCGGTGCTGATTTCGCCGCGCATTGCGGAGCAGGCCGTTCGCCAGAAGGATTCGCCGTGGAGCCTGCATGTCGAGATGATCGATGGCCAAACCATCGTGACGGCGATGGTCAACAAGAAGCACGAGTTCAAGATCGTCTGCCAAAGCCTCGACCTGCAAACCGGCAAGGGCACGCTGAAGGCGACCGGCAAGGTGCAAATCTCCGGCGACATGCTGAATGGCAGCTGCGATGCGCTGGCGATTTCTCTTCTCGAAGATCGCCTGATTCTCGAAGGCAGCGCCGCGGTCACCATTCAGAAGATTGCAACGACGGTCAGCGACACCAAGCCCGCGGCGTTCGAACTGAAGGGCGACAAGCTCGATCTGCGCATCAGCGAATTGCAATCAAGCAGATTCCTACAAACCAGCCGGCCAAGGGTTCACATCGATGAAAACGTCCGGCAAGCCGGCGGGACTGAACCGATCGTGAGTCCACAATGGAGTCCGTACGGCACGCTCGTCCGAAACGCCAGCAAGGTCGGGCCTGAATGGCGCCTGGAGAAAAGCAATGGTGAAGTCATCGCCTACATCGTGGTAGGCGAGGGCAAATCGCTCGAATCGTACGTTGGCCGAACCATTGCGGTCCATGGCGCGCCCGAGAGAAAGGTGGCCGGCTACAACAACGTGCTGCGCGTGACGCATATCGCGGCACAGTGAGCGATTCTCGCTAAAATGAAAACCGCGGGCGATGCGAGTCGCGCCGCGGTTTTTTTGTTTTCTTTTCTTCGTTTAGCGCCCGCAGCGACCTGCGGGCGCTAAACGAAGAACCGGAGTCCACCCCATCGACCTCTTCCGCCAGGCACATGACGCCAACCTGAAGAAGGCCCAGCCGCTCGCCGCGCGTTTGCGGCCGCGCAATCTCGATGAGTTTGCGGGCCAGGAACACTTCCTCGGCGAAGGCAAGCTGCTGCGCCGGTTGCTGCAAGCGGATCGCCTCGGCTCCGTCATCTTCTACGGCCCGCCCGGCAGCGGCAAGACGGCGCTGGCCCACGTCATCGCCAACCACACAAAGTGCGTTTTTCGCCAGGTCAACGCCGTCGCGGTCGGTATTAAAGAGGTGCGCGAGTTGCTCGAAGAAGCCCGCGCCGAGTTGGCCGACAGCGGCCGCCGCACGATCCTTTTCGTCGATGAGCTGCACCGCTTCAATCGCTCGCAGCAAGATGTGCTGTTGCCCGACGTTGAGGAGGGCCGCATCATCCTGATCGGGGCGACGACGCAGAATCCGTTTTTCGCGATCAACTCGCCGCTCTTGTCTCGCAGCCAGATCTTTACGTTTTTGCCGCTCAGTCCACCGCTTGTGAAGGAGTTGCTGCAACGGGCGCTGAACGACAAGGAGCGGGGCCTCGGCTCCATGCAAATTCATGCGGCCGAGGATGCGCTCGATTTTCTGGCTGAGATTTGCGATGGTGATGCCCGGCGCGCGCTGGGCGCGTTGGAGGTCGGCGTCCTGTCCATCGAGAAGGAGCCGATCGAGTTCACGCTCGAAGTCGCGCGTGATTCGATTCAGCGCAAGGTGATGGACTTCGACCCGACCGGCGATGCCCATTACGATGTCGCCAGCGCCTTCATCAAGAGCATGCGTGGCAGCGATCCGGACGCGGCGATCTACTGGCTGGCGCGCATGCTGGAATCGGGCGAGGATCCTCGCTTCATCGCCCGGCGAGTCGTTATCTGCGCGTCAGAGGACGTGGGCAACGCCGATCCGCAGGCCCTTGTGGTGGCGGCGGCGGCTTTACAAGCAATCGAATTCGTCGGCCTGCCCGAATGCCAGCTCGCTCTTGCGCAAGCCGTCACCTATATCGCAACGGCGCCCAAGTCCAACGCCAGCACCATCGCCATCAGTAAGGCGCGCGACGACGTCAAGAACGGCCGCACCCTGGCGGTGCCGGCCCATTTGCGTGACGCCCATTATCAAGGCGTGAAGGAGTTCGGGCACGGCGAGGACTATCAGTACAGCCACAACCACGAAGGCGGCTGGGTCGATCAGCAATATTTGCCTGAGGATCGCCGCTATTACGAACCGGTCGAGCGCGGCTATGAAGCGGAGATCAAGAAGCGAATGGAAGAGTTGCGGGCGAAAAAAGGGGAGAAACCGAGTTAAACTCTTCATGCCGATGCGGTTGGCATCCCATGGCCAACCATCATTCGATCACGGAAACGCCTCACCTTTGGCTCGCGCGCGATGACGAGCCGCTTTCATCCGGCGCAGAGACAGTTCCGAATATTGCCAAGCTCTACCGAAAGGAGATAGTCCGAGGCGCGGCGATTGTGTCGGCCTGCCTCTCTACGGTAGCAGTGTGGTCGCAGCATGAATGTGTAGTCTGGCTCGGTCCGGGAATTCTATTTGGTTTGCTCGTTCTTCTGCCCTGGTGTCGTTTCTGTGAAATAGGTTGGTGGGACACAGTGGCAGCCGTCGGTTTGGCGCCGTTGGGCTATGCGGCCGCGGTGTATCTCACCATCAATTTCAATGGATTCACGTTGTTCGCGGGACTGGCTGGTTCCGCGATCATGTTGGTGCCCTTGATGGTAAGGGGGCATCCTCGGGTGCGTAGCGAGGTTTGGATCGCTCTGGGTGCCGGCTGGTGGGTGGGGTGGGTATCGGCGGTGCCGATTCTTGCCTGCCTGGGCGGCGTCGCCCTTTGGTAAATCTGCGTGGCCTATAGTCTGAGCACGGCCCTGGAAAAAGAGGACACGTAGGAACCGCTTCTTCAGGCATCGTCGCCTTCGGTAGTTGCTTTCTTCTTCGGTTTTTTCTTCACCGGCACCTCTTCCTCTTCCTCCTCCTCATCAGCTTCGGCCGCCTTCTTTTCGGCGGCCCGGGCTTTGAGGAATTTGACCAGGAACATGATGCCGAACGCCACCGTCATCAGGCCGGGAATGATGAACGTGAGGCCGAAGAGGGAGTAGGCACGCTCCTTTTGGGCCTGGTTGCTTTCCGGGGCGATATTCTCGATGACCTTGTTCGCTTCGTTTCGCTTCGTCTGCTCTTCGATGGTCAGTGGTTTGGTCTTGCCGAGCTTGTCCAGTTTCTTGCGCTCGTCTTCGGCGTCGCTGATGCGTTTTTCGATCGCCTGCACTTTGGAATGCGTGTGCCAAAAGTAGTAGCCGCCGCCGCACAGGATCGTCAGGGTGATAAACCCGAAGATGAGGGCGAGCACCAGCCAGATCATTGCGGACGCGCGTTTCGACATGGAAGAATCGTTTCCATTTTGCCGCTTGCGGCTTGGCACGAGCTGCTACGCCGCAACGGGCAGAGAGTTACTTTTTCGCCGGGGCCGCCGCAGCGACTTCGAGGGCGAGATCCTGGATTGCGCGGGCCGCCGCGTTGAGCTTGTCCTGGTTGGCCAGCACATAATCGGGCGGACCGCCCTTGATCGCGACGGCATCGGCGATCAAGGTCGGCTTGATCATCTCGATCGCGTCCCACGGGCACCAGCGCTCGCACAGATCGCAGCCGATGCAGCGGTCCAGGTCGATATCGACGAAGCTCTGCAGCGTGGCAAGATCGCTACCGGGCACCTTGTAAATGCAATCAACGGGGCAGACCTCGACGCAAGCCTCGCAGCCGGTGCAATTGTCTGCATTGACGACGGCAAGCGCCTTGGGCAGTTTCTTGCGTGCTTTTCCAGCGCCCTTGGCCATGGATGGGGTACCTCTGCAAGCCCAGGGGTGAGGTACTCCGAACCCCTGGGATAGGGGGCGTGTCGATCCCAGGGGTTCGGAGTACCTCACCCCTGGGCTTCCTGTATTTTACTTGACGCGTGCTGAAAAAACAGGCTCAATGCGTTTCGTTTTCGTCCGGCGCGACCGGCTTGGTGGCGTCGAACCAGAACCAGCACAGCACGGCGAGCGAGTAGGCCGAGCCGAAGATTATGATGTTGACGATCCAGCCCTGGTCTCTGGCGGCTTTATAGGCCTCGGTGCCGCGTGCGAGGTCGCCGGTGTGCCAGTCGAGAATCTGACCGGTCAGTATTCCAGCCAGCGCTCCCCCCAAATTGCCGACCGTGTTCATGCAACCCGCAACGATGCCGGAATAACGCTTGCCGATGTCCAGGCAACTTGCCCAGGCGGCGCCCATCGTCAGGTCGTTCCAGAAGGCGGCAAAGGCGATCAGCAGCACGAACGTCCACGGGCTCTTCATGTAAAAGATGGCGACAAAATAGCATGTCGCGCACAGGCCATGACCGATCACGCCAAAGAGACGTCGGCCCCACTTGCGATTGCCCGTCCGCTTGATGAACGTATCTGTCATGATTCCGCCAATCAAGCACGAGACGGAGCCGACCAGCAATGGCATACCCGCCATCAGGCCGGATTTCCAATACTGCCATGTCGCCATGTCCGTGCCTGGAACAATTTCAAGCTCGTCTCTCAGGTAGCCAGGAAAATAGGTGATGTTGATGTACCAGCCGTAGGCGGCGCAGAAATACATCAGGCACAGGATCCACAAGTTGGCGCTCGTGAGCAACTTGCCCCAGGGCACCACCAGTTTGTCGGTGTGTTGTATTTGGCCTTCGCGGATCAGGGCAATCTCGGCGGCATTGACGCCCGCTTTCTCGGCCGGGTTGTCGCGATACCACCACCACCAAACCACGCACCACACGACCCCCAGGCCGCCGAAGATGTAAAAGACATGCCGCCAATGCACCACCTGCACGCCGTCCGGCGTCACCGTGTGGTACATGAGAGCGTAGACGATGAATGCCGTGATACCGCCGGCGAAGCGCCCCGCCATCCAGACCGCGCCTTTGGCGAAGCCGCGTTCCGTGTAGGGGAACCAGTTATGGAAGGCGCGGGCAATGTTGGGGTAGGCTCCGGCTTCGCCCATCCCGAACAGAAAACGTACACCCAGGAGCAGGATGAACGGGACCAACGAGTCAGCGGAAGGGTAAATCGTTCCGGTGAGCGCAGTGAATACCGACCACCACAGCACAATGCGGATGAGCGTATTGCGGGCACCATACTTATCGCCCAGCCAGCCGGTGGGCACCTCGAAAACCGCATACGAAAAAGCAAATGCCCAGAACAGCAGACCCCTTTGGGTTTCGTTCAAGCTGAATTCGGTCTGGATATTTGTCGCCACCGTCCCGAAGCAAACCCGATCCAGATACGTGATCATCGACAGAGCGCAAGCAAATCCTAAAACGCCATAACGCACGTTGGTAGGTTTTTCGGCGGGAATGCTCATGATCGCTCGGCGTGAAGAGTTTGGTGAGGATGCAACCGGATCAATCTATCGTTCTTGGAGGTGAGCTGCAATTAGCAAAAAAAGAGGCGCCCGTATTCGGACGCCACTCGGTAGTGGTGCAACCATCGAGATTTGACAGGCGAGCCGGCGGGTATATCTCGCCGGGACAAGCCCGGCGGCTCGCTGAACCTCTAGTTGCCAAGATCGGGCACGATGATCAAGCGTGCGGGGTTGGTCGGCGATGGCACGATGACGAGCGGCACATCGCGATTCTGGATCTGCACGGGGTGGTTTTTCACCAGTACGCGAAAGCTGTTGGCGTCAAAAACCGTGTAGTAGCGAACGCCGGCCGGGACGTTACGCTCGAAGGCCATGCCGATCTTTTTCGGCAGCTGTAGGTTAGCCCCGGCGCGTGGCTGACCGTTGACAACCGTATAGCCTTTGACGATGACGTTGATTTCAGATTGATTCTTGAAGCCGACGGTGACCGTGTCGGGGAGCTGTGCCTGTGTGACCCCTGTCGCAGCGATTGCGAGCCAAGTCATTGCTATCAGATCAGTTAGAGCTAGCCGCATGGCCTGGGTTCCGGTCGGGGCGGGTTTGGACGCAGTTCTCTGTTCATGGTTGCAACGCAAGTCAGCCTTCCACTTGCGCTGGATACGAACTTATTCCGTGGTTTGTATCCTACCGCAAGGCTGGCCGGTTGGCGAGAGAAATATCGCCTTCCCGCTGGGGCGCCCGATGATTTCGCAGAGTTCAGGGCGGACAAGACAAGGCAACAACGGCTGGCCTACGCCAGACCTAACCCATCCGGTAAGGGATTGTGGCTTCCCCGTAAGAAATCACCGTTTGTTACCATTTGGTGACGGTGAGTCCGCCCGAGAAATCACCGTTTGTTACCGTTTGGTGACGGTGGGCTTGAAGGATTGCAGAAATCGGGCCGGATTGCCAGCGAGTTACAGTGGATGGCGTAAGGCTCCCGCGACCGGAACCGTCCGCAGAAACGCTACACGGGGCCTGCCAACCCCAACCGATTTCTCAGTTGCACATTGCACGCCGGGCCTATTTCGCCTAACGTGGGGGGAGATTCGGGGCGAAATCATGCACTGGCTGGACATCACCATCTTGGTCATTCTAGGCGTCGGCGCCGCCATGGGCTTTTGCAGCGGGCTCCTATGGCAGGTCGCGCGCGTCGTCGGCTTGGCGGTGTCGCTCTATCTCGCCATCCTCACCAACACCAACGTTGCCGATTGGCTCGGCGAACAGTGGAAGGACGCCAGCCCCGCCTTTAACCGCGTTGTCGCCTTTCTGGCTGTCTTTTTGCTGGTCTACCTGATTCTCTACATCATCACCCGGCTCATCCACAAGGCGATCAAGGCGAGCCAACTCGAAACCGTGGACCGCTTGCTCGGGGCGCTGCTCGGCGCTGCGAAGATGGCGGCGGTAACGGCGTGCGTTTGCGCCATGATGGCAGCCCTCGATCTGCAAATCTTCAAGGAGTGGTTCGAACAAGCGACGATCGCGCCGCATTTCGCCAAGGGGACGGAAGCCGTCGTCAGCTGGGTCCCGCAATCCTACCGCGACCGCATCAACGAAGGCGTGACCGAAATCCGCCAGCAGCTCCAGCAGCGCATCACGGATGCTGCGATCGATACGCTCAAGGGCGACGCGACCAAGAAATAGGGTCCAGTTCGCCCCTTGCGGCTTAGCGTTCTCACGGCGCCACGCGAACGCTAAGCCGCAAGCGGCAAACAGCTCACCCCTACTCCTCCCGGCTCCGCTCCTCCCAGTCGCCCATCTGCTCTACCAAGATTGCAAACGCGACGCCGATCTTCGGCACCTGGAACATCGTCTCGGCCAGATGGCTGAGGTCGGACTGCGACGTCCGCACGCGTTCCAGTTCGCTTTGCAGCCGGCCAATCCACGCCGGCACGTCCAGACCGACGCCGCTCGGCGTGGTCGCGAACGGTTCCAGCTCCAGCTCCAGCGGAGCGATCCCGTCCTGATCCAGCGATGCTTGCGCATTCTTGATGGCCGGCTCGATCAAGGCGCACAGTCGATCGAGCACCATGGGCCGAACGAAACGCTCCTCGATGCGGTCGCGAATGGTTGCCAGACGTATGCCATGGGTCTTTTCCAGGTGCGCGAGGTCTTTGACGAAGGCCTCGGCGGACTCTTGGGTGATCGACTCGACGCGCTGGCGCCAGAGCGCTGCCGCAGCGCCATCGCGGCGGGCCAGCACTTCGTGAACCATGTTGAGCGGCTTGGCCAGCCAGGCGGCGCGATCGTAGCGGGCCTTGAGCCTCAGGTAGTCGAACAGCCGATGGAGATTGTCGCCGTAATCGGACTGCGTCGTCGTCGCGTTGTAATCGCGCAGGTGGTCGTAGTTTTCAATCAACGTCTGCAAGATGATCTGCAGGACGCGTTCCGCCTCTTCGCGCGTGCCGCCTTGATCGAGATCGTCGAGCAGCTTCAACGGATGCAGGGGGTCCGGCTCCGCCTCCAGGTCTTTGAGATACGCCCCGACGCCGCGCAACAGGATGCCGCGCAGGTTCGCCATGGCCAGGAATTTCGCCTGGAAGAGGTCGCGGCCATACTTCTTGATGAACGCGGTCATCTTGTTCCAGTCGCGTTCTTGCGTGATAAGTTCGAGTGTGGCGACGCGCAAGGTTTGGCTGTGATCGCGCCAGGTGACGGTGAACGGCTCGACCACCGCTTCGAGTCCATCGACGAGATGGGCGGGTTCGACGCCGTCGCGCTGGGCGGCATCGACCAAGGCATCGATTGCGGCTTGCAGGCCGAGCTGGTAAAGGCGGTCATACTCGGTGATGCGCGGGCCGGACAGCGTCTGGTTCGCCTCCATCGAACGTGCGAGCCGTAGGAGCTGATACGTCTCGCGGATCATGCCTTGCTTGGGCAGGTTGTGCACGAGGCCGCGCAGCATCATCTGGGCCAGACTCGCTTGCAAGATGAGCAGCGGATCGCCGCCGTGCGAGAGCGGCGTGTAGAGCAGCGGCTCCTGGCGAAAGCGTGCGCGAAAGGTAGGCAGGACGCTGCGCGCCTCATCCGGATCCTCGCGTATCAACGCGCGTTCGAGCTGGATCGCAATCGGCTCCCAGGATTCGCGTTCTCCAGAGTCCGAGGTTGTGCCCAGGCCGTGCAAGGCGCCGATGGCGAGCGCGTGATCGAGGCTCGTCGCGATCACCTGGTTCAGCAGTCGTTCCTTGGCCGAGCGGCGGCGATCGTACTCGATCATAGCCTCGAAGGCGCCGCCGGGCTTGGGCACGTCATGCTCGTGGATGCGGTTGACGAGCTCGCGCAGCTCGCGCTCGTTGTGCTCGGCCCGGCGCAACCAGCCGGCAATCGCCGCGGCGTGCTGCGCGGACAGCTCGGTTGCACGCAGGCACCGGGAGGCGATGTTCCACAGCCGGGCTAGCGTTGAGAGAAATTGCAGGCGCGTCTCCAGCCGATCGACCTCGAGCAGGAGATCGAACTCCTGCTTCGGCGCATCGTCGATCACGCTGCCTTCGATGTCGTCATCGGTGCTGTCGCGGTACGTCATCTCCTCGTAGGCGGCGCTATAGATCGAATCTTCCTCATCCTCGTCGTCGTCGTCCTCTTCGTCTGCTTCGGCATCCTCCCCGGTGCCCAGCAGGTCGAGCTTGGGAACCTGCCAGTACTCCTCGGCGTTTGCTTCGAGGTAGTCGAAGCACTTGACAGCCAGCTCGCGCAACGGTGTGTCGGCGTCTGCCTCTGCTGCCAGGGCGATGCCGAGCATCCAGCGCAGCGCAAGCTGATGGAAGGAGTGATCGCCTTCAACAAGCGGGACTTCATTCGCCTGGCTGAGCCAGGTCATGAGGAGTGAGGCGGAAGCGCGGAAATCCTCTTGCCGAAGGAGCGCATCGACAACGAGTGCAAAAGCCTTGGCGGTGCGAAAGCCGTCGAGCTGTTCGCGCCAGAACGCCAGGTCGGCCGCGCCGGCCCCGCGCTCCCGCCAGCGTGTCAGCGACTTGGCGACATGCTCCGCCGACTGGGTCGCTTCGCTGCCATGCACGTGATCGATGTCGCTGACCGTCGTCGTCGCAAACCGGTCCCACCAGTCGGCGAGGCGGCGCATCTCCTTCGTGAGGTCCTTGTCGGGCTTGAAGTGCCCCGAGGAGGCCCCTTCGCTCACCAAGCGTCCGTACAGATTGAAGAGTTGATCGATGATGTAAACCAAATCGTCGATGCGCGTATCGCGGACGGCGTCCTCCATGGCCTGGAAGCGTGGGTACTGGCCGCCGAAGCCGAGGATGTTCCACGGATCGACGAGCGCCCCGCAGGCGATGCCGCGTTTCAAGAGGTCTTCGATGGCGCCGAGGTTCTTGGCGGTGTCATCGAGCCGGTCCTGATCGATGGCGAGATGCCCGGTGGTGAGCAGGATTCGCATCTCGGCCAACAGGCGCACCGAGGCAACCGGAATGCGTGCCGCCTGGCGCCGCGCGGCCGCGGGGTAGCCGATCTCCGCGAGCAAGATCGCCAGATGCCTTTGTTGAAGCTGCAGCGCCCTCTGGCTCGCGAGATATTGATTGAGGCCCTGCCTCACGCCGCCGAAGGGCTGCTTCAGAAGCTTTGCTTCTTTCTTCAGTCGATCGCCGTGCTTGCCCGCAATCGTCGGCAGCAAGTAGGCGTAGAAAGCCTCGCGAAATTTGGCAATGCGCGGCACCAGCGTCGAGAGCGACACGGTGGAGTCGTGCGTCTGAGGCCCTGAGCCGCACACGCCGGACGCCATGAGGATCGTGCCTGCGAGAACCGCGGCCGACTCGTACAGAAATTCGTCGCGCTGTTGGCTGGGAGCGTTCTGCCAGCGCTGCCAGAGGCCGTCGATCAGGATCTGGCGAATGATGAAGCGACGATAACGAGCCTGTGAATCGAGATGGTCCGGGTCCCACTCGCCGAAGCAATAGTTGGGACGCTTGTCGGTGGGATGGCCAAAGTCGTAGGCGCGCGGGTCGAGCGCCAGCTCGTCCATCAGGCTCAGATCAAAGCAGGCATCGATCTTGATCGCCTCGGGCGCTGCTTCGAGAATCTTCAGGGCAAGCTCGACGAGATCGTGATACTTGCCGTGCGCCGAGCCGGCGCCGCGCAGAAAAATCGGGATCGGCGCGATGCGCTCGTGGGCATAGATTTCGCCGCGGCGCTTGTTTTCCAAAACGGCGACGGGGCGATGGCCGACGTAATCATTGAGCTGCGTGAGCGCGCCGCCGACGATCCGCGAAGATTCCGCCCACGGCCCGCGCTGATGGAGGATCGCTTCGAACGCGCGGGCCAGAAAGTACGGCTGCCACATGTCGGCATCGCTCTGATGAGCCAAGAGATCCGCATGATGTGACCGATAGGCCGGTAGTAGATTGCTGAACGTTAGCTGGACAATGGCTTCCGCTTGCGAGATATCCGTGAACGCGGCGCTGCCGCCTTTTTGCAGGGCGTGCAGATGGGCACTCAAGACAAGCGGCAGATCCGCCCACGGTTGGACGGAGCCGTGCTCGACGAGGAAGGTGAAAGCGTCGTGCAGTTGATTCTGAAAGCGGGGATCGGGCTTGCCTTCGGAGAAGTTGAGATAGCCGAGCAGGGCCGACAGCGTGACCGCCTGATCGATGCCGGTGAAGCGATCATCCTGCGTCATGAAAAACACCCGCGCACATTTTAGTTGCACTGTCGGCTCAAATCACGTCCACTATTGTATCAGTTGCCCTGGCTGTTTTCGTTGAGGGGGTGATGCCATGATCCGTCGCTTGTTGCCGTCCTTTTTCGTGGCGGTCCTTTTGTTGCTCGCGGTTGGAGCTTCCACGCCGGCCCAGCCGGCCAAGATCCCCGTCCTTTTCGATTTCGACATCGGCGAGGACATCGACGACACCTTTGCTCTCGCCACCATCTTGGCCAGCCCTGAGCTCGATCTGCGCGGCGTTACCACCATCGGCGAGGACGCGTACAAGCGCGCCCAGATGGCGTGCCGATTCCTCACCGCGTGCGGCCGCAAGGAGGTCCCGGTCGCCGCCGGCTTGCCCGAGAAGGCGACCAAGCCGCTCCCTTACTGGCAGGTGCAGTACGGCAATCACGCGTCGGTCTACTATCGCGACCCGAAGCCGGCCAAGGAGCGGGCGCCGGAGTTTCTCTACAAGCACCTGAAGGCCAACCCGGGCGAGCTGACGATTATCGCCGTCGGCCCGTTGACCAACATTGCGGCCCTGCTTGAAAAATATCCCGACTCGAAGGGGATGATCAAGCGGCTCGTCATCATGGGCGGCTCGGTGCGGCGCGGCTACAACGACGGCTCGAAACCGCAGGCCGAGTACAACATCGTCGCCGATGTGAAGGCCGCCCAGGCCGTCTTCAGAGCAGGCGTGCCGCTGGTCGTCGCGCCGCTTGATGCGACGGCGATGGTCAAGCTCGACACGGCCCGGCAAAAAAAACTGTTCGACGCCGGCTCGATCCTGACGCTTTCGGTGCAAGCCCTCACGCAACTCTGGCAGGAGAAGAGTGATCCGGTCCTTTATGATCCGGTCGCCGTCACGCTGGTGTTCGTGGAAAAATTCTGCACGATGGAAAATCTCGCCATCGCCGTCGATGACAAAGGATTCACGAAGGTCGTCGCGGACGCCAAACCGAATGCATCCGTCGCCACGGCAATCAAGACGGACGAGTTCCTCGACTGGCTCGTCGAGCGGTTGACGAAGGCGTATCCCATGGCGTTGCCGTCGGGCCGCGTCGTCAACGAGTCGAAGAATGTTCCACGTGGAACATTCCCGCATCGCGTGCATGTCTTCGAAGATTTTGAAACTGACATTGAAAAACGCTGGTGGCTGTCCGGGCGGATCGAAACTGCCAACGTCGCGCCGGGAGGCAAACGCTCGCTGCGCGGCGTCTTGACGCAGGACTTCGACGATCGGCAAGGCGAAATCAAGACGCTCTACACCGCCGTCGTCTTCAATCCGGTCCCCGGCCCGCCGATGGGCAAGAAGACGCACCTCAGCTTTCGCTACTGGCTCAAGGGGACCGATGTACTGCGCGTGCAACTCTACAGCCTCACCAATGGCTACCACCGCTGCTTGACGCTAACGGGATTGCCCCAGGGCAAATGGATGGAAGGCAACGTCGACATGACGCAGATGCGCAAGCCCGACGGCACCGGCGGCCCGCTTGCCGAGGACGAGCGCATCGACGACATCCAGTTCTACGCGGACCCGCGGGCCGAATTGCTGATCGACGACATAGTGCTGTATGACGCCGGCCCCCTCTCGATGCAACCCTTTCCCAAGCGGTTTCTCTTCACGGGCGGGTTCGATTCGGGTAAGCAGGGCAAGGAATGGCCCGGCAGTTTCGAGATCGACCAGAAGAAAGGTTACTTCTGGCACGCCGCCAAGTCGGTGCCGCATCCCACCTTGAAGGATAGCGCCTGGATCAAAGTCGGTCTGCGCGGCGATCGACCGGTGGGCGACGCGACGCATCTCTTCTTCCGCTACAAGCTGGAAGGGGCCGACAGCATGAAGGTGCTGGTCGAGTCGCCAAATCTGGTGGAGCCCGCCGCCACACTGCTCAAGGACTTGAAGCAAGGCGAATGGGCGTCGGTGACCGTGGACATCGACAGGGCCGCGCCGAAACGGCTACGCAAGAGCGACACCGTGCGTGAACTGAGCTGGGTGGTCCCGGCCGCGGCGCAACTTTGGATCGACGATTTGGTGCTGTATGAGCCGGTGAAGAAATGACGCTCCTACCGCTAGGAATCGAGCGGATCACGTGTCGGTGATCCGCTCGAAGCTTGGCAAACCGCGGTTTCTTAGGGAATTTCGAAAAAAAAGGTCAAGTGGATTATCTTCCGGGGGGAGGCCTCTGAACCCCGCCAGCCTCAAACTCTATTCTGCAGAGGTGGACTCCCGATTGGCCGTTTGGAACCGTGCGAAGATTCACAAAAAATCGGGCTCAACGATTCCACATGGACTTTGTGCCACGACAGCCACGGCCACCTTTGAACCAGGCCTGTTAGCGGAATGTTAACATCTGGCGATAAGGCACTTTTGGAAAACGTGTAAAGATAACTTGACAGGATGGGGCAACATGGTATTCTGCGGGGTAATAGGATAATGGGTTTGCGAAGTATTGCACCGGCAGGATGCCTCCTACCCGCCTTGCTCTTGTTGCCTGCCTGACGCTCTGCGAATCCCGCCTTTTCGGCAATGAAGTTGATGACCCATTGGATCCGGCTTGCCAAGGCGCAAGTTCTCCGCCATTTGGCGTCACCCCATAGCAGGTAGGCAGCCAAGAGCGGAAATCTGTGCCGAAATCGGCGTAACTCCTTCAAGTTTTTTGGTCTTGCGGCCGACAAGGGCTCGATTTGTCGGGTATAGTTAAAGCGACCTGGAAAAAACTGCTCAATTTTGCCAAGGAATGTGCCTAATCGGGCAGTTTCATCGTCTTACTTGCGTAGGCGATTGGCGACGGCTTCTTGGCCGCAAAGTCGTAAGCCCTTGCAATGTTGGATATTGCGATATAGTCATCAAGCAGTGCGATTTCGACATTCAAGACGGCACGTAAATTGCACTAGCGAGTTCAGGTTTTGTAAGTTCACGAAGAGGACGCGGCCTGATTCGGCAGCTCCTCAATTAGAGAAAGGTGGTGAGTTATGGCACGACGTGACGCCTTGATTCGCCTCCATAAATCGTTGATCGATCGCCGGGACGAGTTGCTCCGGCGCATTGGAGGCGGCCTCAAAGATTTATTGCATCGCTCCGGTGACTCGGGCGATAGTGCCGATCAGGCATTCGAGTCCTGCGGCGAAGAGGTGACCTCGCAACTGGCCGAACTCGAATCGCGTGAACTCAAGCAGATCGATCGGTCGCTGGACCGGCTGCGGCACGGGAGCTACGGCGTCTGTGAAGGCTGCCAGAAGAGGATTCCCGTTTCGCGTCTCGATGCGTTGCCGTTCAGCACGACCTGCATCCTGTGCCAGCGCGAAATGGAGATCACGGGCGAGTGGACCGGCGGCGCGGGCTCTGGCGATTGGGAGCGAGTCTCCGATTCCGAAGCACGCATGAAACAGCCGAGCGAGGTCGATCTCGCGCAGCTGGAACTGGATTACACGAAGTAACGCACACAAGTACACACTCCTAAAGCGGAAGGCTCGCTGTGAAAATGGCGGGCCTTTCTCGTTTTCATCGTCCGAGCCTGAAGCGTAAGCGCAGGGATGCACACCTTCGCTTTCGCTTCAGGCTCGGACAATTGCGTGAAGATGGCGAACCTGTCGCGTTTATACGACAACGTCTCCGCACGATTTCCACAAACCCATTCAGTTTTTTTCAACCTCCAGCGCGCTCGTCCTGTAGACTTGCGTGCCGACAAATCATGTCCAGTCGGCTGCGAATGTCCGCGGCGAGCAAACTCGCCGGCCATACTTCAACCAAACGAACGACGCGCGACAAGGCTGTCAAGTGTTCGTCAACCAGGGGTGGACTCCATCCATGAAACGAATGATCTTGCCTTGCTTGGTGGCCGTCGGAATCTTCTTGGCGACCGGCGCCGTCTTTCACCTCCCCTTGCAGATCGGCGCCCCCCTGGAGGCCCAGTCACGCCTCCAGACGCCTGTGAGCGGCGGCGATTCGCTCCTGCAACTCAGCGACCGCTTCGAGAGCGTTGTCAGCAAGGTGCTGCCCGCCGTCGTCTCCGTCGACGCGGTCAAGCCTCCCAAGGTCAACACCAGCGGCAAGGCCAAGCCCGTCGAGGAATCGGGATCCGGCGTCATCGTCAAATGCGACGTGAAGGCCGGCTACTACGTCATCACCAACAATCACGTCGTGGGCCAATCGAAGAACGAACAGATCACCGTCCAACTCACCGACGGGCGAATCTTCCGACCCACCGCCGTTTACGCCGACCCGGAAAGCGACCTCGCGATCATGGCGATCAACAGCCCGCACGCCTTGCCGACGGCAACGCTGGGCAACAGCGACAACGCCAAAGTCGGCCGCTGGGTCCTCGCGGTCGGCAGCCCCTTCGGGCTCAACCAGTCGGTCAGCCACGGCATCATCAGCGCCCGCGATCGCGGCCAGGTGACGCTCGGCAACACCATCCGCATCAAGGAATTCTTGCAGACCGACGCCGCCATCAACCCCGGCTCCAGCGGCGGACCCCTCATCGACTTGAACGGCGAGGTCATCGGCATCAACACCGCCATCGCTTCGCACAACGGGTCCAACAGCGGCGTCGCCTTCAGCATCCCGTCCAACCTTGTCAAGCGCGTCATGAATCAGCTTTTGCAGCAAGGCACGGTCCAACGCGGCTACCTCGGCATGCAACTGGTGGTCACGTTCGATCCTAACGACGCGCTCAAGCTCGGCATGGATCGTGTCCGCGGCGCCATGGTGGAGAAGGTTTATCCGGGCACGCCTGCCGCCGATTGCGGCCTCAGGGCCAATGATGTGATCTTGCAAGTGGAGAATATCTCGATTCGGAATGAGAATCACCTGATCAACTTGATAAGCAGCCTGAACCCAGGGCAGAACGTGCGCATGCAGGTTTGGCGCGATCGCTCAACGGCGACGCTCGAGGCGGTAGTAGGCGATTGGGCGAAAGCGCAGACGCGCTTTCGCACGGATGAATAGTGTGTGGGGCCGTTTGTGACGTAGCACTCGCCTGGCGCCTTGCTACGCCACAAGCGGCTAAACAGTCGCATGTTCTTCCGCGTGTTGCAGCACCGTCAAGCGCACGATCTCGGCCAGGTCTGCTTCCTCGATGCGTTCGAAGAACCCGGTCGGGCTGACCCAGGAGCGCTGGCGAAAGCTGCGCTCGGGCCAATCCTGGGCGACCGCGATCACCTTCATGACGAACACCGTGACGTGATAGCGCTGGCCTTCTTTTTCGTAGAGATAGCTGCCGATCGGTTCGCGTTCGAGAGCGCCGGATAAGCCGGCCTCCTCCCACGCTTCTAAAAGGGCTGCCTCGCCTGCGGTATGGCCTGGGTCGATCCATCCCTTCGGAATCACCCAGCGTTTGCCGTTGCGCGATGTGATGAGACAAACCCGCCCTCGGCGCAGCGGCAAGGCAGCGGCTTGTCGAATCGTCTCCCCGGGAGTTGGCATCGATGCGTTCTCATGAGGCAGGGGCGAAATCCTTTCTTCTATAATGCCCTATTCGGACCATTTACGTCAAGAACTCTTGGAAAAATCGGCGAAATTTTCACGCTGTCTTCGCAACCCGAAGAAACGCCTGAGCTACTAACGCTGCTCCGGCTCCTCCCATTCCGCCCGCGCTGATTTTTCGTCCGTATCGTACCACGCCCAGATCGGGTGGGCCCGCTGACATTCCGGGCACGCGGTCGTGGGAAATTGCTTGCCGCAGCCGGGACATTCCGCTTGATGCGTGAACGTATCAAAGCGTGCGCCGCATTGTTCGCACTGCCAGAACGGGCCTTTCAGCGGATGGGCCTCACAGGAAGGACAGGCTGCGTCACGATGCCTTGGAGGCTGCTCCAGACGCGCGAGCACGCGCGCCTGCTGAAAGCCCGCCCAGCAACGAAAGGCCGTGAAGGCGGCGATCACGCCGAGCCACCATTCCTCCTGATAGATCGCCAGCCCGATGAACGCCACCACGCCGACCATGCCGATAATGCTGACTACCATCAGGCTGGTGGCCTGGCCGATCACAAACCACAAGAGCGCTTGCAGGATTTGGCCACCATCCAGGGGATAGATCGGCAACATGTTGAACAGCAACAGGATCAGGTTGATGGCCGCTATCGCATGGAGAAAGTGGTCGGCGTCCGGATTGGTTTCCTGCAAACCCTGCGCGTGGGCAACGATATAGGCGCCAATGGTCACCGGCAGCAGCACGGCATTCACGAGCGGTCCGGCAGCAATGCTCCAGAGCACGGCGCCCGGTCGCGCGGGCGGCTGCACGAAAGCGATGCCTCCCAAGGGCCACAAGACGATTTCGTCCGCTCGCCCGCCCACCT
>SHZY01000151.1 GCA_009692065.1 Gemmataceae bacterium | reverse complement strand
GTCGTACATGTCCATATGCGGCGGTCCGCCCGCGAGCCAGATGAAGATGACGGATGTGTCCGGCGCCGCCGTTTGCCTCTCGGATGCTCGCAAGCGCAGCACGTCGCCGAGACTGAGCCCCGCCACGCCAAGCGTCCCCATCGTGAGGAACGACCGCCGAGAGATCGGACCGTGACATTGATTCGTATTCATTTATTGCCCCCCAGGTCTAACTTAGTTTCTCTTGAAAAATGCGACAATTCCGGCAAACCAGCCGCCACGCCATCACAGTGCAGAGCCGAATGAAGCGCCATGAATTCGCGATACGCACACCGCGTCTCGAGACTCGCGCGCAACAACTCTCCGAGCCTTCGATCTTCCGCCTCCGTCGCAATACCGTCGGCGACGTGATTGAACATCGCTTCGATATCAGCGTCGATCAAAATCATGCAAAGGCCCTCTCAGCGAACGTTTTCTGAGTGATCCAATTATTCATTGTTTCAAAGCAAACCCGCCCGTGCCCGGCTACTCCTTACTCCAAAGCATGCCGGGACGACCGGCGTCTACCATCTGCGTGATTTCTTGCTGCGTCAAAACGCGGTTCCAGATTGCCAATTCATCGATTCGCCCACGAAACGAACGATTGGCCAATCGGTCTTTCGTTTCGGGCAACCAATTTCCTATTCTACACGAACCGGGGCGAATCATCTCGTCCTGTCGCCACGCGCGTTCACGCACCAGAATTCCATTGACGTAGATTTGCTGAGAACGGGTCGGAGTTGAAATCACCGACGCAACATGGGCCCATGCCCCCAGTTGCACCGCACTGCCCACGATCTTGTCCTTGAAACTGCCCACAACGAACACGCCGCCGCGCGGAAATCCTTGCCGGTTTAACTGGAAGTGGACGCCGCCCGGCTTGAACCCGTCGGAATTGAGAATCGCATTGAGTTCGAAATCGAGCCGATCGACCTTGATCCAGGCCGCGATTGTCAATTCCTCGTATTTGCCGGGTATCTCTAGCTGAACAAAATCGGAGTCGCGGTCGAAGAGCAATGCCCCATGTTCCTGCCAACGTCCGGAAACCCACCTCGCGCCGACGATCTTGCCGTTGGACATGACGTCGTCGCCGATCCCGTTCTCGAGTACCGATGCATCGGCCCCGCGTCGAAACGGAAAGAAAGAGATCAGTCCGGGGGATTTCCGCAGCTCCTGTTCGTATTGCTCCCAGCGTTTCAGGCCGATTGCGCCGGGTGTTGGAAAGTCGCTCGCTTGAAGTAGCGGCGGGATAGCGGCCACCCCATTGACGTAGCGTGACGACTTCCCCTCGAAGACTTCCGACAGAACTTTGCCCGAGCGTGGATCGGCGACGTTGACTTGGCCATCGAAAACGTACAGATCGCTGGCGCCGTCGGGATCGACGCGCAGACCGAACTCGGTCCCCAGGTCGATGTAATTCGCAGCCTGCGTGGCGATGGTGAACCCCTTCGCCGTGGAAGGGGCAATGACGCGAGCCTTGCCCACCAGGAGCTGGACGTTTTGTGCGTCGGTCACGCGGAACCGCGCTGGGCCGGCAAGAATCATGTCGGCACCCTGTGCAAAACGCAAATGCACGATGCCGCCCAGCAACTCGTATTCACCCGGCCCGAAACGCACGCCAGCCGGACCTCGCTCCTTGGCGAACTCCGCATCGACCTTGTCAACGAGCAACGCCGCAATGGCGTCCGATTTCGCGTCCTTGACAACTTCCTTCTCTTGAGAATTCGGCGAGTGATTCTGCCAGAAAACAGCGATGGCGATTGCCGCCACCGTCGCCACCGCGATTCCCGCAAAGAATGCCGCCACCCAACGCGCGCGGCCGAGGGGCGGGGAATGCGAAGAGGGTTGGCTCAAATCCGGGCTACTTTCGGGACCGGCAACCGCGACATAGTCCCAGTGCAGCGCCGAGTGCAGATCCATGAATTGGCGATAAGCCTGCCTCGCTTCCGCACTGGAGCGCAACACCTGGCCCAGGCGTTCCTCATCCGCTTCCGAAGCGATGCCGTCGGCCAACCGATTGAACAGGGCTTCCAGATCAGTATCAATGGCACTCATGCAAACGCCCCTTCCGCTATCGTTTTTTCGATGCACTCCAGCAAGGCATGGCGAATGCGCCGGAGTTTGTCCGAAACCGCCTTGGCTGTCGTCTTTGCTTTCTCGGCCATCGCGTTGACCGATGCTCCCGGCTCGTAGCGCCTGGCAATGAGCTTGCGCTGCTCGGACGCAAGTTTCTGTAAACACGACGCCAGGGCATGCTGTCTCACATCAAAGGCCGGCTCATGCATCGCCGCCTCGTCTGCAAGTATCTTGGCAAGATCGTCATCAAACACGAGCCGCTGCCGTTTGTGTCGTTTGAGCCACGCCATCGCCTGAAATTGCGCGAAACGCATCGCCCAGGGCAAGAACGGCCGTGAGGAATCGAATTCCGCAACCTTCTCCCAGAGCGTCAGATTCGTTTCCTGCAACACGTCATCCGCCTCGGCCGGGTTCCAGACCATCGACAAGATGAACGCGTGCAAATGCCGCTGGCACCGGGTGATCTGAGCCACAAACTCGGCGGATACGGCCATGCCTCGGCTTCCCGTAACTATTTTCCAGGTAATGAGTTCCATCCGGCGAATCATCCTTGGACATACGACTTGAAAACCGTACCCAATCGATCCTCATCTTGGTTTAGCCGAAAGGCAGCAAATCCCGCGTGAGATTTTCCTGATTGGGAACATTTTCTTCAACAACCTTCCAATGAGTGACATCAGTACAGGTCCTGGCAAGGCAGCTTTTCTCGACTGGTCTACAGATTGAATAGGTCTTGTTTTCGCAAAACGCGGCGGGTGGAATTGACGAATGTGCCCTCGACCATGACGGAGGCACTGCACTGCTCATGGACTTGCGAAATGACCATCGGCCATCTATAGGCATGGTTCAAAAGTGGGTATCACGATCAAGAAGCGAAGGATTCGTTACGCGGGCACTGGGGACAAAGACGTGCAACGAATCCTTGGGCGTTAACATCATATTCCAAATGATCTTACGCTGATTCGTTGCACACACAGACTCACACCCCCTCCTTGCAACGAATCAAGTATAACGAAGTAAACCTGCAACCCGAATGCAGCCGGTTTTGAACCAGGCCCATCTATACTCCGTGCGGCCCGGATTGAGACAATTCATAGACGCACCCCGCATGTGTCAATCCTGGCCGCGCACACCGCTCACTTGCAGGCTTTGTTCCTTCGGAAAGCTCGTTGCATCTTACTTGGCCTTTCTGATCACGCACAAGCTACTTCTTCTTCTCCGCAATCTGGCTGGCTTTTGTTGGCCCTGGAAAGTTCTCGGGGATCGGTGACGTCACTTTGCCCGTGGCGGCCCATTCGACGCTGCGATCCATCGTCGCGATGAAGCCCACGCAGCGCATGGCGAACACGTCATGGCCCATCGGTGTCTGCACGATGCGGCCCTTGCCGTAGGTCACGGTGAAGAGCGTCGGCTCATGAACCATCGTCTTGGGACAGAGGGCGGTGGCCAGGACCTGAATTTGCTCGGCCGGTCCACGCAGGTTGAACATGAGCTGGTCCTTCGCGTGCATCCACTCTTGCGGCATGCCCTTGCAGATGGGATGTTCCGTATCGCGCAGGACGATGGCATAGGGATGGTTCGTTTCGCTGGTGCCGCCCCCGTCGCCTTTGGCGATGCGGACCTGCTTGCCCTTCTCATCAAAGAAGATGCGATCGCCGAACTTCGGGCTGCGCCAGGCCAGGCCGACCATGCGATTGAACTCCGGCCAATCGCTGAAGCAGTTGTTGGCGGAATGGAAGAGGACGAAGCCGAGCTTGCCGTCCTTGACACGCTCTTCGAAGGTCTTGCGGAAATCCGCGGGCCAAGCGGGGCCGTTGTAATTGCTGATGGCGACTTGATACTTCGTTAAATCGGGCGGGAATGGCACCGTCGGAACCTTGCCCGGCTTGTCGTTGGGCTTCAAGTTCGACGAGACATCGACGGCGAAGCGGCCCTTCTTCTCCAGCACCTCTTTGAGAAATGCCGTCGTGTCGCGCCAGGCATGATTGTGCTGGCCGTCGATGATCAGCACGCGAATCTTGTCGCCCTCGCCGGCAAATGCGGGGGCAGCGAGCATCGCACTTGCAAGTACGAGGAGGTTCGCAACAAACGTCTGCCGAAAAGGCTTCATGGTAGTCTCCAGGTGGTTCGTGATAATCGCTGAAACACTCCGTCGTTCTTTCGATGCGACAGGCACGCTAGTTCTTTTTTTCCATGACCTTGATGCGCAAATTCTTGAAGTCGATGGCGTGTCCCTCGGCCTCAATTCCGATGGTGCCTTTCTTGGCCTTGAAAGTGTCGATTTCCCAGGCCAGGGTGCCGTTGACTTTCAGGGAAGCTTTGGTGCCGATGCACACGACTTCCCATTCGTTCCACTCGCCGGGAGCCTTATGCAGGTTGGGAACACCCTTGGTATCCTTCGTGTTGCTCATGAGCATGCCGCAGTTCTGTTGCTGCATCTGGAGTTGGTTATTTCCGCGGATGAATATGCCGCTGTTGTAGCCCTTCTTTGCGGGTCGCCACTCCAGGCGTAGGACGAAGTCCTCAAAGCTGTCCTTCGTGAACAGATGGCTGCCGCCTCCCGTCAGCATCAGCAGGCCGCCTTCGATTTTCCAACTCTTGGGTGTCTTGTCGGACGTTTTCCAACCTTCGAAGGTCTTGCCATCGAAAAAGGGACGGAATCCGTCTTTCTTTTCGGCTTCGGAAAGCTCCTGAGCGTGGGAGAAAACGGCAGCGGTCAAGAACACGGCAGCAATCAGAAAAATACGGCTCATGATGAGTACCTTGAGTTGAGGTGGCAAAGGTGTAGATCGGCACGGTCCGGGGACCGTGCCAAAACCACAAACGAGATTGGTTTCACTTCTTCGCATCCGGTAGGGAGCTAACCTTGCTGGCGGTGGGGAAGTTCGGCGGGATGGGCAGAGTTACGACTCCAGTGGCCGCCCACTCGGTGCCGCGTTGCAGGGTGGATTGGAAACCAACGCAGAGCATCGACGCGGCGGCGTGCCCCATCGGCGTGTGAAAAACGCGGCCCTTGCCATACGTCACGGTCCAGATCATTGGCTCGTGAGTTTTGGTTCCCTTCGAGTACGCGGTGGCCAGCAGATGGACGTTCTCGATGGGGCCGCGCATGTTGTCGTACAGTTCGTCTTGAGCGTGCATCCATTCGCCGGGCATCCCCTTAGTAATGGGGTGATCGGAATCGCGAACGACAATGGCGAAGTTGCCGCCAGAACGATGGCCCGCGCCAAGGTCTTCGCCCGGTTTCACTCTGATTTGCTTGCCGGCATCATCCACCTTGAGACGTGAACCGTAGCTCGCGCCGCGCCAGCCCATGCCGATCATGAGATCGTATTCCTTCCAGCCGCCGAAGGAATTATTGGCAGCATGGACAATGACGAGTCCGACCTTGCCCGACTTGAGATTTTCCTGCAAGCCATCGTTGATTTGCTTGGTCCAGGCTTTCCCGTTGTAGTTGCTGACGACCACGTCGTACTTGCTGAAGTCAATCTGCCAGTTGGCAAGCTCGGCCTGGGCGGCTTTCGCCTTCTCCTGGAACTTGGGCAAATCCGCCTCGTACTTGGCGAGGGCTTCTTTGTACTTCGCCACGGCCTTTGCGTCGGTCTCGTCCTTGGGCTTGCCCGGTTTGGGGAACGAAGGAGCCTGCGGCGACGTCGAGACATCCACGGTGAAGCGGCCACAGTCCTCAAGGGACTTCTTCATGATGGGCGTCGTGGAACGCCAGTCGTGATTGTTCTGGCCGTCGATGATGACGACGCGGATCTTAGCTTTGCCATCGCCCGCCTGGGCGAGTCCGGCGAGGCAAACGATCGCAAGCGCGGTGGCTGTTAATCGGTGAAACATGGGATGCTCCTTTTTGTGGTTATGCAAGAATACCGTGGATCAAACGTCCCTCGACGTCGGTCAGGCGATGATCGCGACCGCTATAGCGGTAGGTCAGGCGTTCGTGGTCGATGCCCATCAGGTGCAACATCGTCGCATGCAGGTCGTGGACATGGACGCGATTGTCGACGGCCCGGAAGCCGAACTCATCCGTGGCACCGTAGGCCATGCCGCCCTTGACGCCGCCGCCGGCCATCCACATCGAAAAGCCCCAGTGATTGTGATCGCGGCCGTTGCTACCTTCGGTCGCTGGTGTACGGCCGAACTCGCCGCCCCAAACAACTAGCGTGTCTTCCAGTAGGCCACACCGCTTGAGATCCTGCAGCAAAGCCGCGGTGGGCCGATCAACGATCGTGGCGAGGCCGCGCTGACTGGCGCTGTTGTTGGAATGGCTATCCCACGGCTGAAGATTGCCGGCGTAGATTTGCACCACACGCACACCGCGTTCGACCAGACGTCGGGCCAGCAGGCAATTTCGGCCATAGTTAGACCGCGAAACGCCGCCGAAGGTTGAGTTCCCTTCAGGTCCTGCCAGGCCATACATCGCTTGGATAGCTGCTGGCTCTCGGCTCAGATCGAAAGCTTCGTGAGCCGTTGCTTGCATGCGATAGGCCAACTCCAGGGATTCGATGCGTGCATTGAGAGCGTCCTCCGGCCCTTGCCGGTCTTGATGAAGGTTGTTGAGTTGTTGCGTGAAATCGAGCTGTCGCCGTTGGGCTTGGGGCGATAGATCAGGATTGTGCAGATTGGCGATCAGCGTGCGCGGGTTGTAATCTCCAGCTCCCGGCAGCACTACCTGGCACCCCTGGTAAATTCCTGGCAAGAAACGGCTGCTCCAATTCGAAGGACCATTGACTGGCTGGCCATTGCCCAGCACCACGAAACCGGGGAGATTCTCGTTCTCGGATCCCAGACCATACAGCAGCCAGGAGCCATACGACGGACGAATCGGCTGCACGTTTCCGGTGAACATCATCCAGTTGGAGGCTTCGTGGACAGGGACGTTGGTGTGCATGGAGCGGATGACGCACAGATCGTCCGCATGCTTGGCGAGGTGGGGAAAGATCTCGCTGATCTCCAGGCCCGACTGTCCGTGACGTGTGAAGCGGAAAGGCGACGGCATCAGCCCAGTGGTGCGCCGTTCGGTGCTGAGCCTGGCGGTACTCTCCGGGCGCTGCCCTGCATATCGTTCGAGCGCCGGCTTGGGATCGAAGGTATCGACCTGGGAGGGCCCGCCGTTCATCCACAGGTGGATGATCCGTTTCGCCTTGGCCGGGAAATGCGAAGGACGAGGAGCCAGTGGGCGGGGCGAATCGGCACGCGCACATGAGGTATTGCGTTCCAAAACTGCGGCGAGCCCAAGCATGCCCACACCGTAGCTAAATTGGGAGAGCATCGCTCGTCGGGAAATCGATTCGGAAATCATGATCGTTTATCCTTTCCGGCTTGGCAATCTTGCTCACGTTTCGCCAATCCGCAATCGCCTTTTCAATTCACGAACGCAAACTCGTTCGTCGTGAGGAGCGAATGACATAACTGCTCCCAGGGAGATAGCTTTTCGGCGCCAGACGCAGTCGGCACCCTCAGGAACTCACGGCCAAGAACAAGCTCCGGCTGCGATGGATTTCGACCGTAGGCCAGCCTCCACGCCAAGCAGATGCGGGCTTCTTCGTTCTTCTCCTCTTTCTCGAGCCGGGCTGCGAACGCCCTGGCCATGACCAGCGTGAACGGGCTGTTCAAGGCGAACAACTGTTGCTGCGGTATGGTCGTCACATTCCGGCGATCGCTGGTGACGTTCGGTTCCGGAAAATCAAAAAGCGTCAGGGTGGGATTCGGCTTGAATCGGCTGATGAAACCATACACGGTTCGCCGGCGGTTGGCGGGATCCTCCGGATGCAACTCCTTTTTTTGCTTGGGACCTTCCTGGAAATGAGGCGGTCCACCGAGCTTGGGATCGAGCGTGCCCGAGACCGCCAGCATGGCGTCACGCCAGGCCTCGAAGTCGAGCCGACGCGGAGGCATGCGCCAAAGATAGTGATTGTCGGCGTCCTTGGCGGCGTTGACCGGACTTGCCGCGCTGCTGAGCCGATACGTTGCCGAGAGCATGATCTCGCGGTGCAGCCACTTGGTGGACCAGCCCGATTCCATGAAGCGGACGGCGAGCGTGTCGAGCAGTTCGGGATGCGTTGGCCGATCGCCGAGTTGCCCGAAGTTGCCGAGCGTAGCAACGATGCCGCGGCCAAAGTGGTGGTGCCAGACGCGATTCACATAGACCCGTGCGGTGAGCGGATTGTCACGATGGGCGATCGCGTTCGCCAAATCGAGTCGCGTGAATGTGTCGGGCTTGGCCGCGTTTGCCGGTCGAAGAATCTGCAGAAAGCCGGGCGGAGCGACTTCACCCAGTATCTCCGGATTGCCGCGAACGTTGATCTGCATCGCATTTCCACCGCCGATGACCGTGGGGGCTTTCATCGGTGCAGGTGGCTGCGCCTTGATGGCGCGATCTAGCTCGGCCTGAAGCTGGTCGTATTCCTTTCGCAATTCCTCGCTGAGCAAAGAGATGGCCTCCTTGCTGCTCTTCTTACCCAGTCGCTTTGCCTCGGCTTGAAGGAGCCGATCGACCTTTGCCTTGCGGTCGGCAACTTCCTTTTTCCACTGCTCAAAGGCGGCGAGCTGATGAGGCGACGCCAGATCGCGTTCCGACTTCCACTCCGCTCTGTTGTACGCTGCCGTCAGCGAGTAGTAATCGATGGTCGGAATCGGATCGAACTTGTGATCGTGGCAGCGTGCGCAGGCAACGGTCAGCCCCAGGAGACTGCGCGTCACCGTGTCGGTGCGGTCGTCCAGTTCATCCGCGACCTTCTTTTTGACCATGCCGACGGCATTCCCACTGAACCGCTGACCGAGGCCCTGAAACCCCAGTCCCGCGAGTCGTTCGACGTGATCGGTTGCCGGTTCCCTGATCAAATCACCGGCCAATTGCAACCGAATGAACTGGTCATACGGCATGTCGCGATTGAACGCCTGGATCACCCAATCGCGATACCGATAGGCATTCGGCGCCGGCACTGGCCCGACCGTACCGCCCAGGTCATCCGTGTAGCGAGCCAGGTCCAGCCAGTAGCGGCCCCAGCGTTCGCCATAGTGAGGCGAGGCGAGCAAGCGGTCGACCACTTTGGCGAAAGCGTCAGCCGAGGTATCGTTTTCAAAGGCATCTACCTCCTCGGGTGTCGGCGGCAGGCCGATGAGATCGAAAGTCACGCGGCGAATCCACTCCTGCCTGGTCGCAACACGAACGGGAGTCAGGCCGCGTTTTTCCAGTTCAGCAAGGACGAAGGAATCCGTCTCCTTGCGAGGCCAATTGCCTTCTTTCACCTTCGGAGCTTTGTGTGTGACCGGCTTCTGAAATGCCCACGCTTGCCGAGCCTTGTCCCAATCGATCTGGGCGACGAGCGGGATTGACTTGCCATCGCGCGGGTCGGGTGCGCCCATCACCACCCATGCCTCGAAGTCGGCGATGACCGCGTCGGACAGCTTGCCCTTCGGCGGCATCCGCAAGTCTTCATGGCGAATCGCCGCGATCAGCAGGCTGCCTTTTGCCTTGCCGGGAACCAAGGCAGGGCCGCTACGGCCGCCTTTGAGCATGCCGTCTCGGCTGTCAAGCCGCAACCCCGCCTTCAGATTCTTCGCTTTGTCCGCGTCGGCCGAGTGACATTGGTAGCAATGTTCGACGAGCACCGGACGGATCTTCTTTTCGAAGTATTCCACACCCGCGGGTGACTGCGCACGCGCAAACTGAGGCGCAGTCACGATTGCCGGGAGAGCGAACAGCAGCAAGGTTAGCAGTCGCATGAGTGTATTTCTCGGAACGGCCTTGAAGAAAACGATACATGCTTTCGCCGGACTTTAACCTTTGAGTCGGCCGCGCAGCGTCATGTGCAGGTGATTCTTACCGGCGGTTTGCCAATCACAGACGATCGCATCGCTACCGATGCGCCAGTTGCCTTTTCCGCCGTCCAGGTGAGATTTGGTGATTTCGCCCCAGATGGCGATGCGAAGGTTTTCGACGCCGCCATCGCGTTTGACGATGTCATCCACGACCTTGCGCCGATCCGCTGAGAAGACATCGAGTCGTTTCGCGAACAAGCTCGCAGCGAGCTTGCGCGATTTCTCGTTGAGGTCCGCGATACGCACGCCGGCCTTGCCCATCGCGCTGCCGGAGCCCGCCGACGCTCCTTTGTTGGCGTCCTGGATTTTCTTGAGTTCCTCGGGCGTCAGGGAAGCATACAGCTCGATCGCGATTTTCTCTTCCGCTTCCCAAAGCGTTTTGGCCGGATTGCCGCCCAGCAAGATCGGCCCAAACTCGTTCGCCTTGGCGTCGCCAAACTCGGCGAACAAGAGCGTGAGATGGTGCATGCCGATGCGCCAGGCAAAGGGCTTTTTCTCGGAGGGTTCGCCAAAGAACGTGAGGTAGCGGCTTCCTTCCGGTGTTTCCTTGGTGACTTCAAGGCAACGCTGGGCGCCATACTCGGAGGTCATCGCCTTGACCACATCGACGATCAACGCCTTCTGGTCAGCCGTCAACTTGGTGTAGGGGATGCCGGGCCGTTTCGAGGCGGGGAAGACTTCCTTGTAGCGTTCCTTGTCGCCGAGGTCGAGAACGGCGAGTTTCTTTTGCTCGTCCGTCAAGCTCTGAAACAGCTTGATGGCACTGGCCCGCACCGCTTCGTCGGCCGCATCCACCGGCGTGGGCCTGCCGACGAATACGGCGATTCCGATCATGATGAAGCTCACGCCAATCAAGAGGAATTTTCTCATGGGACAAGGCTCCTTTCGGTCGTGGAACAGATTCAAGACACGCGTGGATCGCTATTCCTTCATTGGCACGATCCAGAGGTTGCGGAACTGCACCGGACAGCCGTTTTCCTGGAGAAGAATCGGTCCGGGCGTACACGGATCGCCGCCAAGGCCACGCAAGGAGTTGTCGGTGGTGATCTTGACGTTGTCGTGGATCTTGACGCCGTTGTGAAAAACCGTGGCGACGGCCGGGGCGACCTTTTTGCCCCCCTCGCACTTCGGAGCCGTGAACTCAACGTCAAAGCTCTGCCAAACGGTGGGCGCCTTGCAAACGTTTTCAAGCGGAGCCGCGATGCTGTAGAGGGCCCCGCAATCATCCTTTTGTTTCTTGGCAGCGCCGTAGCTGTCGAGGATTTGCAGTTCATAGCGGCCCTGAAGATAGACGCCGCTGTTGCCACGCCGCTGGCCTGTCGCTTTCGGCTGATAGCCGACACGGAATTCGACGTGCAGTTTGAACTTGCCGTCGAACTTCTGTTTCGTGATGATGTCGGCCGTCGGGCTTTTCACTTCGAGGATGCCGCCGGGCAGCACCTTCCACGGCGCGGGATCTTTGCCATTGCGGTTCAGCCAGCCGTCGAGATTCTTGCCGTCAAAGAGGACGATCGCTTCTTTCGGAGCGGGAGTGGTGGGCACATCGACCTTGTCCTCGGCCTTGACTAGCTTCAGGCCTGTGATGTCTCCAAACGGGTCTTGAGCCATGCTGAAAGATGCAGGAACAAGCCCCAGCAAGAGCGCCAAAACCACCTGGTAATGCTTCATGGAGAAACTCCCTACAGCTGGGGACAATCAGTTTCGTTTGATGTCATAGCAGAAGATCAAGTCATTATCGCGCAGGTACAATCGGCCGTTGGCGATCACGGGGGGCGTCCAGATCTTGCCTTGCTTGCGGGCGATTTTCGTCTTTTCCGGGATGGTGAAGCGGCTCACTTTTTGCCAATCCTTGGGTGTTGCCTTTACCAGGACTACTTCGCCGTTGTCTTCGCTGTAACAATACAAGTGCCCCTCGGCCCAAGCCATGCTCCCTTTGTCCAAGAAAAAGCGATCGTCCCAAACGGCTTTGCCGGTTTCGAAATCCTGGCAAACCCAGCCAATCGGATCGGAACATCCATAAACGTGGCCATCTACGAGAATCACACCGCTGTGATGGTTCTTCATGAGCTTGTTGCGATACACCACATCCGCTTTGATGCCTTCGCCCTCGCGGCTGAGTTTGAGCAAGCCGCAGCCCACGCCATAGGCGGTCGTCACGTAGATGCAATCCTTGAACGCGACGGGGGTCGCCACCATGATCCAGGCGGCGGACAAGTTGCTTTTCCAGAGAAGTCGTCCATCGTCTGCGGCGACGCCGGCCACGCCTTTTCCCGTCAGGTTCACGTACTGCCGAATGCCGTCGACTTCCACGACGATCGGCGACGAGCAGACGGCTTCGTCAGTTAACCCCTTGCTGCGCCAGATCACCTTGCCGGTCCTTTTATCGAGAGCCGCCATCGTGCCGTTCTTGCCGCCGGGGGAGCAAATCAGGCGGTCACCGTCGATGAGGCACGATTCCGTGTAACGACCGTCATGCAAGATCTTGCCGCCCAGTTCATTCTTGAGGTGGACATTCCAGAGGCTTTTGCCCGTAGCGCGCTCGATGCAATGCAGTTCGCCGAGAATGCTGAGGGCGTAGAGGCGATCGCCGTCGACGGTCGGAGTCGCACACGGGCCGTCGCCCCAACCGGTCGGTCGTCGCGGGCCGACTGCGGTGGACCAGAGGAGTTCGCCGGTGCGCGTGTCGAGGGCGAAGACGTAGTCCTTGGTGTCTTTCGAGCCCATGCAATAGTAGTGATTGCCCACAATGGATGGCGGAGAAAAACCGGCGCCGGCATCCCGGTAGGTCCACAGGAGTTTCGGTCCTTCCTTCGGCCAGGCTTTAAGCAAGCCCGTCTCGCCAGAGACGCCGTCGCGTTTTGGGCCGCGGAACTGGGGCCAATCGTCGGCACGTGCTTCTTGAAGCATGCCGATGGCGAGGAGCAAGAGAAAGGTGGCCGTCGATCGAATCATCATTACGCTCCAGCGCGGCGATTATTTGCCCCGTACATCCAGACAAACCAACACGCCACTTTGGCTGCGGCAGTAGATCCGACCATTGCTCAGCACCGGAGCGATGCGATCGCTATATCGATAGGCCAACTCGTCCGCCGAGAAGAGTCGTTGGCTGCGTGCGAGTTCCTTGTACTGCTCCGTGGATGCCTCGATCAGGATCAATTCTTCGCCAGTGAAGGTGAGGAATTTTCCGTCGACGAGTGTAAATGAGCCGCCGGCGTCCCGCTGTTCCCATTTCTTCTTGCCCGTGGCGACTTCGAAGCAATAGAGCGGTCCGATGCGGCTCGCGGTGTCATTGTGCTGGATGCCGAAAACATGATCTTTCCACACGATGTAGTTGCAACTGTAGTTATCGAGAAGCTTGTCACGCCAGACTTCCTTGACCTGGTCGCCGTTCACTTCAAGACAGACACCCAACCCGGCCGAGTTGTCGGGATGGATGCAGCAGAAGACGCGGTTGCCAAGCACGGTCGGCTCCTGGCCGGTAATGCCGTGACGACCTTGCTTGGTTTGGAGATCCTTATCCGAAAAATCGTATTTCCAAAGGGTTTTGCCGGTGGTGGGTTCCAACCCGAAGCAGGCGTTGCCAGTATGATAGGCCAGGCACGGCTTGCCGTTGATGGAGCATGAAGTGGGGCCAGCGTAGTAACCACCTCCCAGATGATACGACTCGTGGTACATGCGCCAGACCTCTTCGCCGCTGCGTTTGTTGAAGGCTAGCAAGAGGGCATTACTCGTAGGCTTTATGGAGGATTCCTTGGGCGCCTTGTTCTCCAGGATGCGTGCGGGAACAATCACGAGGTCGCCTATAAGCAATGGAGAAGCTGCATAGCCGTAGGTCACGTTCTGGGCGCCCAGGTCTTTGACCATCAATTTTTGCCAGACAATCTTACCCGTTTCCGCTTCGAGGCAATACAGCCCGCCATGTTGCCCGTAGACGTACACGACCTTGCCATCCACGGTCGGGGTCGAACGCGATCCCGGAAAACTGCGGTCCTGAAATCCCGCATAGGAGAATTGCCAAAGCACTTTGCCCGAACCTTCATCGAGGCACGTTACAGTTTCTTCCAGGGCGTTCTTCTTGTTCGCCTCCTTGGGTAACAGACCGATAGTAAACACCCGGCCGTTGGCGAGCGCGACGCT
>SHZY01000014.1 GCA_009692065.1 Gemmataceae bacterium | reverse complement strand
GTATCTTGGCGTTCACTCGAAATCCCTTTCTGCTGGTGGTGATGGTTGCTCACTACAACATCAGACGCCGCAGAAACGTCAGGGATTTCGAGTTTTTTCAATTTCTTGCCTCGCCGAGACGCGGCGGGTTCGCTTGATCAAGGGCTAGTATCGCGGCGGCGGATGTAGACGCCTTCGCGAACCCGGCTGCTTACGCAGCTCGGCTCGCCGACGTCGTCCCATTCGACTGCCGTGCGATGGGCCGCGTTCTCCGATGAGATGCCCAGGAACGCCGGCACGAAGCGGGGCCGCACCTGCTTCAAGCGGATCAGGCAAATCCCGACCATGCCCAGGCCTCCGACCAGCTTGGGCCGAAACGGCGGGGGCACGAGCGCCGCCAGCACGCCCGGATCTACGTGATAGTTCACGAGAATGCGTCGATCGATGACGCCGCGCATGACGGGAATTCGCATGGGACGCTCCTTCTGGGCGAGATTGGCACAACAGCACGCCGCTTGAAGAACCGCAATCCGGTCGAAGCGATAACTTCACCGCGCGCCGACACTACGGCCATTATCGAGACCACACGTTGAAGTCCAAGAAGGCAATGAACCACAGGGAACACGGGGGAGGAGAGAGGAATTGGAATCGGTTCGACCATCGCCGTACCGCCTTGGAGCGAGCTCACGGGAGGCCGTACGCTCTAACCCCGAGCCATTGAAAATACTGCCTCAGAGTTTCTCCCCTGTGCTCACCGTAGTTCATTGGCTCTTGTGGATGGGCGAGAACTCAACTATTTTCGACCGGAATGAGGAAACGAGATTGGCAATACTTCTGCGTGTCTACGTGCGCCCGAGGCGAGCGGCTAAACTCATCGTGCTTGAACCGCGCCGCACAATCCGGTAACCTACGACCTACATGGCTTAGTCACCTCTACTCACGTACCTCGCGTTCACCCCCGATGGAAAACGTCTTGCCGTGGGAGGAAAAAGGACGGCCCGAGTGGCCGACCTGGCCGGAAAAACGTCCGCGCCGCCCGCGCTGGACCACCCCGAGCCCGTGCAGGCAGTTTCGGTCAACGCCGACAGCAGCCGACTGGCGATACGCTGCCGAGACAATCAAGTTCGCGCTTGGGCGATCAACGACGATTCGCAGCTCGACCTTGGGGCCGCGACCCAAATGACAAAGCAATCTCCCGGTGGAGAAAAGCGGCTGTGGGTGCGAATCACGAAGCCATGGCTCGCCTCCTCACCGTGGAACGCGTGGTCTTTTGAATCGCACCTTGCCGGTCTCGGCAGCGAGCAAAAGCAGGTGGTCGCGCTGGCATAGAACGACGACGGTGCGGTCATCCGGACTGGCCTCTGCTGCGATCGGCTCGGAAGCGTTGGCCACCTCGGCGAACGCGCCATCGTCTGTTTCGTATCTGTGTCACTGTGTGTCTGTGGTTTGCAATTCAGTACGAGACCAAACATGCATTAGTCGGATGAGCCAAAAAAGACTGGGCATGGAGGAGCTCTCCACGGAAACGGTGCTGCTGATTCCCGCCTGTTAGCGCATCGCCCCGACCACCAGGCTCGCGTTGTGCCCGCCGAAGCCGAAACTGTTGGAGAGAGCATAGCGAACCGTCATCTTGCGTGCTGTCTTGGGGACGTAGTCGAGATCGCACGCGGGGTCGGGGGTGTCGAGATTGATGGTGGGATGGACTACGCCGTCGCGGATCGACAGGATGGTCGCGATGAGTTCAGCGCCGCCCGAAGCGCCGAGTAAATGGCCGATCATGCTCTTGGTGCTGGAAATGGCTAGCTTCTTGGCGTGCTCGCCGAAGACCTTCTTGACGGCGAGGGTTTCCACGGCATCGCCGAGTTCGGTGCTGGTGCCGTGGGCGTTGACGTAGTCGATGTCGGTGGGATTGAGTTTCGCGTCTTTGAGCGCCAGTTGCATGGCACGGGTGGCGCCGATGCCTTCGGGATGGGGGGCGGTGATGTTGTAGGCGTCGGAGGTATTTCCTGTGCCCAGCAGTTCGGCGTAGATGGTAGCGCCGCGCCGCCTGGCGTGTTCGAATTCCTCGACGACGAGGAGGCCCGCGCCTTCGGAGAGCACAAAGCCGTCGCGGTCCTTGTCGAAGGGCCGGGATGCCGCTTGCGGGGCGTCGTTGCGTGAGGAGAGGGCGCGGGCCGAGATGAACCCGCCCAGGCCCATGTAGGTGATGGCTGCCTCGGAGCCGCCGGTGATCATGACGTCGGCTTCGTCGAGTTGAATCGTGCGCAGTGCGTCGGTGATGGCGTCGCCCGAGGAGGCGCAGGCGGTGGCGACGGCCCGGCTCGGACCGCACAGACCAAAGTGGATCGAGATGTTGCCCGGGGCGGCGTTGAGCATCATCTTGGGAACGACGAACGGGCTGACGCCGCGCGGCCCGCCCCCCTGCATGAACTTGGTGTGCTGCTCTTCGTATTCGGTGAGCCCGCCGATGCCGCTGCCGACGATAGTGCCGCAGCGGAACGGGTCCTCTTTGCCAATGTCTAGGCCGCTGTCTCTCCACGCCTCGACGGCGGCGACCATGGCGAATTGCGAAAAGCGGTCCATGCGGCGGACGGCCTTGGTGTCGAAGACTTTCTCGGGCGTCCAGTTCTTGACTTCGCCGCCGATGTGGACCTTGAATTCCTTGGTATCGATCTGCTCGATGAAGCCGATGCCGCTTTGCCCGGCCAGCAAGCGGGTCCAGTAGGTCGGCACGTCAATCGCGAGGGGGGTGACGGTGCCCATGCCGGTGATGACGACACGCCGGGTCATGGCGAGTGGACTCCGCGGTGAAAAAATCCCACAGGTTCGCCGTGCTCGCCTGTGGGCTTGAGGAAATTGGGTTGGAGGCGATTATCATTTGGCTGGCGGAGGAGCGCCGCCGCCCCCTTTTACCTTCAGCTTGGCGTCGATGTAATCGATTGCCTGACCGACGGCCTTGATCTTTTCCGCATCTTCGTCAGGAATTGTGATTTCGAATTCCTCTTCGAGTTCCATCACCAATTCGACGATGTCAAGCGAATCGGCGCCGATGTCTTCCTGGAAAGACGTGTTGCGAGTAACCTGCTCCTTGCTCACCCCCAGGTTGTCGCACACGATCTGGATAATTCGTTCTTCAATGGTTGCCACAATACATTCCTCTCCAAACGGCTCGTAAACACGTCGCGAAAGAACCCAGGCGTCCACGGAGCCGGCCTGGTTAGCAGCAGCCGAACCGCAGCAATGCATTGCTGCTGCAACGTTTTATGTACCACACTCATGGCAATTTGGGCAAGGGCTTTTCGCGCTAGCACGCCTTGGCCAACCTTTCGTGCGAAAGAGAAATAATATGAAGAAAACAGCCCAATGAAAAGAGGCGCCTGCCCTTTTGGTGAAATTGTTCGCTGGTGTACCTCCGTGAGTCCGAGCGCCGAGCGAGGGGCGCCGTTTGCCCCTCGCTTGGCGCTCGAGCTCGGATTTGCCAGTAGTCGTTATCATAGCTTCTTTGTCAGCCACAGGAACAAGATGACGCACTGTCCGACGATGACGATGAGTCCAATCACGATGCCCAGGATCGCGCGCAGGTTCCCCGTGATGGAGCCGTAGGATGCCTTGTGCTTGTGCGTCATCAGGGCGATCACGCCGAACAGGACCCCGAAGAGCGGCAACACGGGGATGAAACACAAGAGCGACGAATACAGGGACAGCAGCGCCCAGATACTGCCGCCCACCGGCACGACGGCGCTCAAGATCGAGTCGCCCAGATCGCCTCCTTCGTCGTCATCCCGGGCGACCTTCTTTTTCTTCCTGGGCCGGTCGTCCTCGTCGTCGTCATCCGCGGGCCGTTTCTTGCGCGGGCGATCGTCGTCATCGTCGTCCGGCGGCGGGGCCTTCTTTTTTTTACGCGGTTCGCCTTCTTGAATGTCATCATCTGCCATGGGGGGTCTCCAAATAATACGATCGCCGAGAAAGATCGCAGTGTGGAGTATGAGAGAACACCCGCGGCCAAAAGTCAATCAAAAAACCGGTTGGGCAACCCCTCGGGCTCGCCCGTTGTCAAAAACACGTCGAGGATGTGGTTACTTCAGCGTCGCATAATCCCAAATAACGTCAAGATCGAGTAGAGAAAACAGCCATGTCACCAGGGCGACAAGGCTGAGGATGATACCGAATATTGCGCTCACGTTGCCGACGATGATCGATATCGAGTAGAGAAAACAGCCATGAATCACCAGGGCGACAAGGCTGAGGATGATACCGAATATTGCGCCCACGTTGCCGACGATGATCGATATCGAGTAGAGAAAACAGCCATGAATCACCAGGGCGACAAGGCTGAGGATGATACCGAATATTGCGCCCACGTTGCCGACGATGATCGATCCATAGGAGGCATGAGGCTTCCGCCTCGCGAGCGCAACGACCGCGAAGTAAAGCGTAAACATCGCAATACCGCGAACAAAACAAGACAAGAAGCCGACGTAAAAGGCCAACAATCCCATGCCCGCGTCGTCCTTGGCGATTTTTTCTCTTGTTGGAGGTCGTCCTCCGAAGGCAGACTTTGCTTGTTGGTTCGCGGGTCCGGATCGCCTTCGCGGATGTCGTCAGACATGAATCTGCGCTCCGGTAGCGAGAGAACGAATTGCCCGCGCCCCACCGTGGCGAGGCGGCAAGACATCCGAGCCACCTACCCTTCTTCAGTCGCCCTTTCGCGCACACTGAATTCGAGCTTCCATTTCTGCTTGCCGTCGCGGCTGATGCACGAGAGCTCCAGCGTGCCGACTTCCGTCACCTTGCTGTGCAGATGGACCGGTACGACGCGCCCTTCCTTGCCGGGCGCTTCGAGCGTCGTGCTCATCGGCGTCAATTCGTCGATCTGGCCTTCCCATTCGTCGAGCAGCGTGCCGACCACATCGGTGCGGCGAATCGTGGAGCCGAGGAAGCGAAATTCCGCGGGCTCCCCGACCACGAGGCCGAACTCTTGGCCAGGCACATCGCTTTCGCTGCCTTCCTCCATGCCGAAGGGGACGACGCACAGCGCCTTGATCGGCGGCGCACTGCCGGGCACGGCCGGGATCGAGGTCTCGACACCGATGTAGTACGAACGTGCCGCCCCGCCGCGGATGCGAATCCCCTGCCGGCGCCGGACCAGGCCATAGTAGGCGGCTCCACCGGCGACGGCGCGATCGAGGTCGCTGCCCTGCAACTCCCGCACTCCCGCCTTCGGATTGATCCACTTGCCGAGCACATCGAGCATGCGCTCCCGCAGCGGATTCGCCTTGAACACGCCGCCGTTGAAGAGGACCACCGCAGGCTGGGCGGATTTTCTCTTGCCCCGTTTAGCGCCCGCGCGTTCCGTCAGGACTTCCTCGTTCCGCGCCAAAAAAACCGCCAGTTGTTTGGTCACCGCCGGATCGGCCGCGTAGGGCAGGCCGATCTCTTGCAAGCCGACAGCCCGCTGCGTGCGCGGCTTCTCGTCGCGCGGACAGTGCGGAAAAAAGCCCTCAACAAGCACCTTCTCGACATCGTCCTTCAGCAACTCCCCCTTGATCGTGCCGCCGATGACCTTGCTCCCGCGTCCGAGCACGGTGATCGGTGCCCGATCTTTCCCCCCTCTCCCCTCCGGGGGAGAGGGGCCGGGGGTGAGGGGGCTTTGACTTGCAAAGATTGTCTCCTTTGCCGCTCGGCAACTGTGCCACAGGGCGTGCATCTGCCCGGCGTCGAGCTTGATCCCCTTGGCCGCAAAGGCCTGGGCCGCGTGATGTGCGAGCGCCAGGTCCATGTTGTCGCCGCCCAGCAGAATATGATCGCCGACGGCGACGCGCGTCAGCACCAGCTGGCCGGCCTCCTCGCTGACGGCGATGAGGGAGAAGTCCGACGTGCCGCCGCCGACGTCGCACACCAGTACGATATCGCCGACTTCCACCTGCTCGCGCCATTTGTCATGGCTGGTTTCGAGCCACGAGTAGAAAGCCGCCTGCGGCTCCTCGAGCAGCGTGACTTTCTCCAGCCCTGCCGCCTTGGCCGCCTCGACGGTCAACTCGCGCGCGGCGGCATCGAAGGACGCCGGCACGGTCAGGATGATGTCCTGCTTTTCGAGCTGATGGGCGGCGACATCCTTGGCGATGAGATGATTCCACGCCTCGACGAAGTGCTTGAGATAATGGGTGGACGCCTCCAGCGGCGACACGCGCCGGCCATCCTCCGGCGCCTTCCACGGCAAAATGGCGGCCCGGCGATCGACCCCCGGATGGCACAACCACGACTTCGCCGACGACACCAATCGTGTCGGCACCTGCGAGCCGAAGACGCGGGCGAACTCGCCGACGCAGAAGTCGCGCTTGCCCGCCCACGGCAGTTTCATCGCCGCGGTCGGCTGTTCGCTCGGCCCCGGCAGATACAGGAACGACGGCAACAGCGCCCGCTCCTCGACGGTCCCGGGCGCGACGACCTGCGGGATCTTGAAATGCGTCAGCGTCGCCTGGTCGCCGGCCGCGGTGTCGTAATACGCCAGCGCGGAGTTGGTGGTGCCAAGATCGATGCCGACGACGTAGCGCGATGCGGCCATGCAATCCCTCTTCTTCGTTTCCCCGTTTAGCGCCCGCGCGGCCCGCGGCATCGCGCGGGCGCTAAACGAAGACCGCTTCCACGTTTACCTTACCCGCCCGCTGTGTTCTTGACCATCGCCAGCCGGCCACGCCACCACAGCAACAGGACAACCACCGCCCCCAATCCCGCCGGCACGCCGATCGGCAGGTGCAGCGGCTTCCACGCGTCCACGTCCCAGCAGCGCAGCACGCGGCGGTCGTTCTCAAAGTGCGCCGTGACCAGCGTGCGGCCATCGTCGGATAATAGCGACGACGAGGTGTTCCAACCATGAAGGCGGAAACGCTCCCGGCGGCGATTCATATCCAAGACCAGTACCGTGTCATTCCGTTCGCGGCGCAACAAGCGGCCGACGCCAGGCAACTTGCTCCACCAAGGCGCCGGACCCATGCCGCCGACGCTCCGGTGGATGAGCAAGAATCGACCATCCGTGGTTTTCGTAACTGATGGCTCGAGGTCCTTGGCATCCCCCGGCAGCACAAAGGTTGTTCGAAGGGTCCCCGTTGAACTTTCGTAAGCCCGCATTTCGGAATGCGTCAGCGCGTATACGTACAACGTTTCGCCGTCGGCGCTAAAGAGCAGATCCGCGCCGGGCGGCAACGTTTGATTCCAGAGCGGCGTTGCCCTTGGCAACTCCATCATGGCCGTGGTGCTTGGTTGGTCGCCGAAACGGATGGCGCAGAAACGCCCATCAGGAGAAAACGAAATTTGATTGATGTCTTTCGTTGACACCTCGCCCAATAGTCGGCCCGTGCGCAAATCGCGAATTTCCCAATGCGGCTCCTGAATTGTGCCGCAAGCCAATGCGGCCCACTTGTTGCCTCCTGGGAAGTGGACGAGCCTTCGAACGCGATCCACCGGGAGGTCTGCGATTTTTCGGGCGAGGTCAATACCCCAGATCGACCAGGCGCCCGATTCCTTGACGACCATATGTCCGCCAGCGCGACTGAGAAAGGCATCCTCGATGGCGACTCCGATGGTTCCTACAACCTTGCGATCCCGTAGGCTCCAGATTCCGATTTTCCTCTTTTGTTCCGAGGCCGGCACGAAGTGAACCAGGAAATTATCCGAAGTCGGCCAAGATACAAAGCCGAGACTTGGGCGTTGATCCAGCAATATGCCCTGGGCTGTATCGTATATCCACAGCGATTCGGCTTGCTCGTCGATGCGCATAAAAAAAATTGCCGCCGGGAGAAAAAGCCACGGTGACGTCGCCCGCGGAACCTTCAACTCTTGCTTCGCGAACGCCGCCGGTCACGACATCGAGGAAGAATAGGGATCGCTTTTGGCGAACATCTTCCTCGGTATTCTCGCTGAGCTGAACAATTTCGGCTGCGAAATGGCGACGATCTCTGGAAGAATCGGATGAAAGGATCCCTTGCTTTTCGGTGAGATATCGAGCGACTTCTAATCCGGTTTGGGGGTTCCAAATTCGTAGGGGCCCGGGCCTCGCCGTTCGGGCGTGTCCGATTCTCTCGACACGGTCCAGCCAACCCACCAATAAGCGACCACCGTCGGCGAAATAGCGGGGCTCGATCCGAGTCGCTTCGATCACGCACATCGGCTCCGGCGGCTGCACGCGGTAGATGCCGACGCCGAGCGCGATCAGGATGCCCGCCAGGAGGGACGCATACAGCCAGCGGTTGCTGAGGAGCTTGGACATGGTGCTAGCATACCCGCGCAAGGGCAGCGGCTCAAGGCTTTCGAGATAGGCAATGGCGTTGACCGCGGTTAGCCGCAAGCGGCGAGATGGATGCCGTTGCCGCGATAGATCTTTTCAATCCGCTCCCGGTTCAGGCCCAGCACCCGATCAAATCGGCTCAGCTTCATGCCTTCGATGCTCGGGTTCTTGTCGGCCAAGCCTTCGAGAATGCGCACATCGAGGCGGATTTCATAATCGAGCATGCTGCTCATCAGCCATTTGAAAAGCCGCACGCCGCCGTATCGGCCGGGGTAGCGCGACTTGGTGAAGGCGAACGTGAAGATCGCGGTCTCGCACTCATCAATGGGCACGAAGAAGAGGTACAGGCGCCAGCGGACCATGCTTTCCTTGCCGGTCTTCGGGCACTGCCACCAGTGGTCGTAAATCGAGTAGACCGGCGAGAAGTAGGTCGTCCAGTCGTCCATGAATTGGTAGTCGTCGCCGATGCCGACCAGCGTGCGCATCAAGAGCGAGATATTCTTGCGTGGCCCCTTGTTGAGAACGCGCACGCTGGTGTCGGTCGGCTTGAACTCGACCTCAACCTCGTGCATCCGTTCCAGCGGGTAGCCGAAAAAGGCGTGCGTCGTCGGCGTGTGTTCGATCTCGCAGAAGTTATCGACCGTCAATTCCAGCGGCGCCTTGACGCGATGGGCGAGGTTGCAGACGTTGTAATGCCCTTCCACGTCGAAGACTGGAAATTGCGTGACCGCTCCGGCGTTGCGCACCCAGATGGCGTCGAACTTCTCGGCAACCTCATAATGCTTGGCGCAGGCATATAGCTTCGGCGTCGCGGGGCTTTCGCCGTTGCCCTTGGCGTCGAAAGTCCAGCCGTGATAGCTGCACTGGAGCTTGTCGCCGTAGACCTTGCCCAGGCTGAGCTTCATGCGGCGATGCGGGCAATGATCGGTGAGGGCGCCGAGCTCGTTCTGCGAGTTGCGATAAAGAACGAGGTCGTTCCCCGCCAGGCGCACCCCGGCCACGGAGTTTTTCTTGAGTTTGCTGCTTGGCAAGATCGGATGCCAGTGATCGAGTATGGCCATGGCTCGCGTATAACGTCATCGCGAAAAAAAACAAGTGAAGAATGCGTATGCCGCGGCCCAATTAGCGAGAGTGAGGGGGCTGGGTAAGGAGGTTTTTTCCGACTTGCCGTTTAGCGCCCGCGCGGGCGCTAAACGATAAACGGGGTCACGCTAAACGTCCGTTTTCGTCGGTATCACCCCACGCAGCACCGCAATCCAGCGCGCGAGTGCCCACAGCAAGATGAACGCGACCGACGCCATCACGAACACCGTCAGGCTCAGGTTCAACGCACCGGTAATGCGGTCCGGCATCGCGAGGAAGCGATTCACCATGATGACCCCAGCGGTCATCGTCGTCGCCGTCACGAACAGCATCGGCAACAGGGTCACCGGCGCGTACCTGGCCCGGCCCGAGTTGATGAGTATGGTCGTCACCAGGCAAAGCGCGAGCACGGCGAGGAGTTGGTTGGCGATACCGAACATGGGCCAGATCGTGCCGATGGAGCCGGTCCACACCAGCCCGCCCCAGCCGAGCGTCACCACGGCGGTTGCGAAAATCGAGCCGGGGAGCCAATCGGTCTTCGCGAATTGCGGGATCGCCTGGCCGATGGTCTCCTGCATCAAGAAGCGGGCGATGCGGGTGCCGGTGTCGATGGTGGTGAGGATGAACAGGGCCTCGAACATGATGGCGAAGTGGTACCAGTATTTGACGAGAAACGAGGTGTGGGCCGGATCGATGAACGACTCGCTCGCCGACGTCAGGATGCGCGACATGCCGACGGCCAGCGTGACCGCCCCGCCGGTGCGGCCGCGCAGCGATTCGCCGCCGACGAGTTGCTCCATCTCGGCGAGGTTGGCGTCCTGCACCTTGAGATGGGCCAGGTCCTGCACGCCGATGCGCGCCCTGGCGGCATTGCGGTCGATGCCTTGTTTCTCGTAGAGTTCGTCGAGCTTTTTCTGGAAGTCCGGCGCCTTGTCGAGATCGACGTTGATGTCGTAATAGAGATCGACCGGCAACGACGCGGCCGCGATCAGGGCGACCACGCCAACCAGCCCCTCGATCAGCATCGAGCCGTAGCCGATCAGGCGCACCTGGCTTTCTTTGTCGATCATCTTCGGCGTGGTGCCGGACGCGACGAGGGCGTGAAAGCCGGAGATGGAGCCGCACATGATGCAGATGAAGACGAACGGGAAGATATTGCCCGCGAAGGTCGGCCCGCCGTCGGCAAAGGTTTCGTTGACGGTCGGGCACGGCAGCGCCGGGTTGGCGGCGATGGTGCCGACGACGAGCAAGGCGATGGTGCCGATCTTGAGAAAGCTCGAAATGTAATCGCGCGGGCAGAGCAGCATCCACACCGGCAACACCGACGCGATGAACCCGTAAGCGCACAGGGCTAAGATCGTCTGGTTCTTCGTGAGCGAGAAGATGGAATCGAGGAGCGGCGAGTCGTGAATCCACCCGCCGGCGACCGTGGCGAACAGCACGCCGACCGCGCCGATGGCCGACGCCTCGACGACATGCCCCTTGCGGAAGCGATACATCCAGAAGCTGACGAACAGCGCGATCGGAATCGTGCAGGCGATGGTGAAGGTGCCCCAGGAGCTGCCGGGAATGATTTGCGAGCAACCGCTCGGTAACAAGAAATGCGTGTCGCCGGGAGTTTCTTCCACCGTCGTCATGAGACCTGACAACTGCAACACGTCTTTATCGACCCTTACGGAGAACTTTTCCTGCTGAATCGTCCATCGATCCGCGAACCAGATCTTGCTCCCCGCGGGATATTCGGTGATGCCTGGCTCTTGATATCCAGCGAATCTTTCCTTGCGGACCCATATGTGATGTCCACTCACAACAACATCTTTTCCATCGGGCCCCCGGGTCGTAATCGTGCTCCGTGGCCCCATTTTGACGATAACAGCGGGAATCCTTGCCCCAATCTCTCTACCTCCGATTTTGGGGTCACTCGTCTGCCTGATAGTGAAACGTTCTGGCCGAACGAACCATGTGTCATTCGCCGAATAGCGGATATAGCACCCTTCGGGAAACTCCCAAACAATCGTGTTTCCTTCTTGTTTCTTGCCCGCCTCGCTTTCTTCAGGAACCAAGATTTCCATTCCCTTCGGCAGCTTCACCTCCTCGCCGCCGAGGGCTTTGACGACGACGAAGCCGAGGCCAGCGAGGGCGATGACGACGATGAAGAGGATGGCGAGCGAGACGATGATCGACGCGGGTTTGCCGAGCTCGGTGAGGGCGATCTGGGCGAGCGACTTGCCGCCGCGGCGCACGCTGGCGGCGAGGACGAGCATGTCCTGCACCGCGCCGGCCAGACAGACGCCGATGACGAGCCAGAGCAGCCCCGGCATGTAGCCGTACTGGATCGCGAGCACCGGGCCGATGAGCGGGCCGGCGCCCGAGATCGCGGCGAAGTGATGGCCAAACAGGACCCACTTGTTGGTCGGGTGGTAGTTCTGCCCATCGTTGAACTCATGCGCCGGCGTTGGCCTGGTGTCGTCGAGCATCGCCACCCTGGCCGCCAGGAACGCGCTGTAAAAGCGGTAGGCAATGGCGAGCACGCACAGGACGCCCAGGAGGAGCGGCATGGCGCGCAGCACGGTTCGGCCGTGGACTTCGTCGGTGAAAAGGCTGGCGATGAGGATCACGATTCACTCCTTATCGTGGGCGGGAGTTATCTTAACAAAATCTCACGCAAAGGCGCAAAGGCGCGAAGGAGCGGACGCAAATCTACTTTGCGCCTTTGCGCCATTGCGTGAGATCAGGCTGAACATCGTGAAATCTTTCACTATAATAAAATGACAATCAAGCCAAGTGGAACACTGTGTGACAAGGAGCGTAGCGCGTTTATGAAATTACTCAAGCAATGTGCATGGGCCCTTCCCATCTTGCTGATCGCGGCCACGGCGGCGATCGCCAGCGAAGCGGACCTGAAGATTCCTGATCTGCACGGGACGCTGGAAAAGCCGCATTTCAAGCTTTTCGACAAGTTTCCGATCTCGGCCTTCGATCTCCTGTTTTACGGCGCGCTGATCATCACCGGCACGCTCGGCATCAGCCTTTATCAGCTGTACCAGATTCACAAGCAGCCGGCGCATAAGTCGATGCTCGACATCGCCGAGATCATCTTCCAAACCTGCAAGACTTATTTGATCCAGCAGGGCAAGTTTCTCTTGATGCTGTTCGCATTCATCGCTGCCGCCATCGCCTTCTATTTCTACCTGGAGAAGAAACCTACCGACAGCGCCGCCCACACCATCGAGACGATTCTACTCGTCTTGCTGTTCTCGGTCGTCGGCATGGGCGGCTCTTACGCGGTCGCCTGGTATGGCATTCGCGTCAACACCTACGCCAATGCACGTACGGCCTTTGCTGCCTTGAAGGGGGAGCCGTGGGACGTGGTCAATATCCCGCTGCGGGCCGGCATGTCGATCGGCCTGTTCCTGATCTCGCTTGAACTCATCATGATGGTGGTGATTCTACTTTATGTGCCCCGCCAGGTCGCGGGCGTCTGCTTCCTCGGCTTTGCGATCGGCGAATCGCTCGGCGCGTCGGCCCTGCGCATCGCGGGCGGCATCTTCACCAAGATCGCCGACATCGGTTCCGACTTGATGAAGATCGTCTTCAAGGTCAAGGAAGACGATCCCCGCAACCCCGGCGTCATCGCTGACTGCACGGGCGACAACGCCGGCGACTCGGTCGGCCCCACGGCGGACGGCTTCGAGACGTACGGCGTCACTGGCGTCGCCCTGATCTCCTTCATCTGCCTGGCGGTGCCGGATCCCGATGGCACTGGTTTCGTCCAGGCCAAGCTGATCGTGTGGATCTTCGCGATGCGTTTCCTGATGGACTTCATGTCCGGCGTGTCGTACTTCGTCAATCAGTTCATCTCCGAAAGCAAATACAAGGGGCTGAAGGAATTCGATTTCGAAGAACCGCTCACCCGGCTCATCTGGATCGCCTCGATCCTGTGTATCTCGACCTCTTTCTTCATGAGTTGGCTGCTCATAGGCGACATGGGGGCCGGGCTGTGGTGGAAGCTGGCCATCATCATCAGTTGCGGCACCCTTGCTGCGGTGCTGATCCCCGAATTCACCAAGGTCTTCACCAGCTCGCACTCCAAGCACGTACACGAGATCGTGATCGCGTCGCGCGAAGGCGGGGCGTCGCTGACGATTCTCTCCGGTCTGGTCGCGGGTAATTTTAGCGCCTTCTGGAAAGGCATTCTCATCGCCGCCCTGATGGGGGTCGCTTACTACGTCAGCCTCCAGGGGATTGGCGACCAGCTTCTCGGCGACAAGGCTCGTTATGCCTCGGTGTTCGCGTTCGGCCTGGTCGCCTTCGGCTTCCTGTGCATGGGCCCCGTCAACATTGCCGTCGACAGCTATGGACCGGTGACCGACAACGCCCAGTCGATCTTCGAACTGGCCCAGACCGAAGGCATCAAGGGCATTCACGAAGAGATCAAACGCGACTTCGGCTTTACCCCCGATTTCAAGCAAGGCAAGCATTACCTCGAAGCCAACGATTCGGCGGGCAACACGTTCAAGGCGACCGCCAAGCCGGTGCTCATCGGCACGGCCGTCGTCGGCGCCACGACCATGATTTTCTCGATCATCCTGATCCTCGAAAAGACCATGATCAACGGCAAGTCGATGCTCCAGGTCAGCCTGACCGACGCGCCGGTGCTGCTCGGCCTGATCTGCGGCGGCTCGGTGATCTACTGGTTCTGCGGCGCCTCGATGCAGGCCGTCACCACCGGCGCCTATCGCGCGGTCGAGTACATCAAGAAGAACATGGACCTCACCAAGACGGAAGCCGACATCAACGACTCGCGCACGGTCGTAAGGATTTGCACGGAATACGCCCAGGCAGGCATGTGGAATATCTTCATCGCGCTGATGGCGTTCACGCTCGCCTTTGCTCTGTTCGACCCGAACTTCTTCGTCGCTTACCTGGTGTCGATTGCCGTCTTCGGCCTGTTTCAGGCGATCTACATGGCCAACGCCGGCGGGTCGTGGGACAACGCGAAGAAATATGTTGAAGTCGATCTCAAGGAAAAGAACACGCCGCTGCACGAAGCGACGGTGGTCGGCGACACGGTCGGCGATCCGTTCAAGGATACGACGTCGGTCGCGCTCAACCCGATCATCAAGTTCTCGACGCTGTTCGGGCTCCTGGCGACCGAAATCGCCATCTCGATCAAGGTCGAGGTAGCGACGCATGGCGGCTTCGATTACACCGCCGTCGTCGGCGCTGTCCTCTTGGTGGTCGCGCTCGTCTTCGTTTGGCGTTCGTTCTACGCGATGCGCATTCCGCCCAAGGACGCGGCTTCGACGCCGCCGGCGGGCCATTGATTAGTCCCGCTCTTCGTTTAGCGCCCGCATGGCGCCATGCGGGCGCTAAACGAGGAGCCGCGTTTTCGAGATCCCCCCATGAAAGCCGCCTACCTCGACGCCGTCGGCGCGCCCGATGTCCTGCGCTACGGCGACCTGCCGACGCCCGATCCCAAAGCCGGCGAGATCCGCATCCGCGTCGCCGCCGCGGCGCTCAATCCAATCGATACGTACATCCGCGCCGGCATCGTCAAGATGCAACTGCCGCTGCCGTTCGTCACCGGCTCCGATGTGGCGGGCACGGTCGAAGCGGTCGGCCTCGGCGTCAAGCGATTCAAAGTCGGCGACCGTGTCTGGGGTTCCAATCAGGGGCTGCTCGGCAGGCAGGGGACGTGCGCGGAATTCGTCTGTGTAAGTGAAGATTTTTTCTACCCGATCCCGACCGGCGTCAGCGATGACGACGCGGCCGCGGTCGCCCTGGTCGGCATCACCGCACATCTTGGCCTGTTCCAGCGTGCGAAATTGCAAGCGGGCGAGACGGTCTTCGTCAACGGCGGCACCGGCGGCGTCGGCTCCATGGTCGTACAGATGGCCAAGGCGGTCGGCGCCAAGGCCATCGCCACCGTCGGCTCCGACGAGAAAGCCAAGCTGTGCACAAGCTGGGGCGCCGATTGCGTGCTCAATTACAAGACCGACGACATCCCCGCCCGCATCAAGGAGTTCACGCAAGGGCACGGGGTCAACGTCTGGTATGAGACGCAGCGCGAGCCTGACTTCTTCAAGATGATCGATCTGATGGCCCGCCGCGGCCGCATGATCGTGATGGCGGGCAGGCAGGCCCAGCCGACGTTTCCGGTTGGCCCGTTTTACGTCAAGGATCTCGCCTTGCACGGCTTCGCCATGTTCAACGCCCCCCCCGATGAGCAGCGCGTCTGTGGCGACGATATCAATCGCTGGCTGATCGCGAAGAAGCTGCACGCGCCGATTGGCAAGACGTTCAAGTTCGCCGAGGCGGCGGCGGCACATCAATTCCTGGAAGAAAACACCCTGCAAAAAGCTGGCACGTTGACGGGCAAGATTGTGCTGCATCCCTGACTAGCTGCTTGCGGCGTAGCAAGATCGGACTGCAAGGCCGCAAGCGGCTCAGTGCGCGCATGTTCAGAAGCTTCTTCCCTATCGTTGATAATTCCTTGCTCACGAAACTTGCTGTTCCGATATAATCCGTGGGGTGGTTGGCCGCACGTTCACAACCTGACAACGCTCGATTTTCGACCACCACTTGACCGAGTGTAAACAAAAGGAAGCATCCGCCCCTTCTTGAAGGACTCGCCATGCCACTTACCCCCTCGCAACGGCCGACGCGCGAATGGCCGCTCTTGATCCTCACGCTGCTCCTGGTCGGCATGATCGTCTATCCGCTGTGGCAAACGTATGCAGGCGCCAGCACGGACGCCTGGCTGAACTGGCCGGCCGAACGCTGGGCGAAGCTGCTGCTTGGCCCGGAGCAGGTGGCGTGTTACTGCTGCTTCGTCTGGGGCGTGTTCATCTTCCTGGGCCGCTTCTTTGAGACCTGCCGCCAGCGTGGCGCCTTCAGCCTGGGCCTGTTGTCAACCGAAGAAGGCACGCGCATCTTGCCGGAGGACGCCCGGACGTTGCAGCGCCGCGTCGATCAACTGGCCGCAGAGCACGGGCCGTTCATTCTCGCCAATATGATCCGCGCGGGCCTCTCCAAGCTGGGCTTGAGCCGATCGAGCCTCGATGTGCGCGAAACGTTGAAGACGCAAGCCGACGTCGATCTCGGCCGGCTCATCTCGAGCATGGCGACCATGAACTATCTGGCCTGGGCGATTCCCGCGATCGGTTTCTTCGGCACCGTGCGCGGCCTGGCAGGCAGCATGACCCTTGCCGGCGAGGGAGGCGAGCAGCTACGCATCGCCACCCAGCACCTGACGATCGCGTTTGATTGCACGCTCGTGGCACTCGGCCTCAGCTTGATCTCGATGGCCCTGATCCACACGCTGCAGCGCGATGAAGAATCGGTCGTGATCGACTGTCAGCAATACTGCCTGGAGCATCTCGTCAACCGCATCTACGAGCCGGAGTTGTCGGGCAAAAGCACTGGGCTGGGCCACACGCCGGACCTGTCGGCCGCGGGCATGATCGCCGGCAGCCACACGGAGAGGGGCGCGCGATGAGTGTGCTGGGTCTGGACTGGAACGCGACACGGGTCCGCGCGGTGCTGGGCGCGTCGGGGGCATATCCCATGCCCTTGCCGCTCGAACCCCCCGCCCTGGACTTGCCGCTCGCGATCAGCTTGGAGAAATCGGTGCCGACGGTCGGCGGCTTCGCGCTGCGTCAATGCCGTACGTCCGCCCATCTGGTGTGCCAGGCGTTTCTGCCTCACCTTTCGGAGCAACCCGGCCAGGGCCCGCGCTGGCAGGCGGGCCGGCATATTCTCGATACGCGCGATGCCTGCGATCTCGTCTGGCGCAAGCTCAGCTACCTCGGCGCCAGCTCGCAAGGCCTGGTCTTGAGCGTCCCCGGCTACCTGGCGCCGGTCCAGGTCGAAGCGCTGCGCAAGCTCGGCGAGCGTGCCCGGCTCCCCGTGCTCGGGTCCGCGCCGACCATCTTGACGGCGGCGCTCGCGGCTTATCACCCTTCTCCCTCCAAGAATGAGGGCTGGCAGCGCTCCGTCCTCGTCATCGACGTGGACGATCACGCCCTCACCATCGGTTGGGTCAAGGCGCTTGCCGACAAGGCCCACCTGCTTGAATGCCGCGTGTTCCCGACGCTCGGTCTGGTGCAATGGCATGAACGGCTGATCGACGCGCTGGCGGAGCTGTTCGTGTGGCACCATCGTCGCGATCCGCGCGACGTCCCGGCTGCCGAGCAGAGCCTCTACGATCAACTGGAGCCGTTGACCGACGCGTTCGTCAAACGCCAGGCAATCCAGATCGGCGTGCATTGCCCGCAGTGGTTCAAGCATCTGCTCGTGCATCCCGATCAGACGGCACAAATCTGCCAGGCGCATGTACGTCACGCGGCGCACGAAGTGGAATGCCTGCTAGCGTGCTGGCCCGCCGGCGAATCGCCGCGCAGTATCGTCGTCACCCATCAGGCGAGCCGTCTGCCCGGGCTCCTCGATGCCTTGCACTCCATGGTGCTACCGACGACAACCAGCGAGACCAAGCTGCCGCAGACGAAGATGACGCACTACGCCGACGAGGACTTCGGCGACCAGTTGATGTTCCCCGAACACGCAGAGCCCGGCGGCGTCATGGTGCTCACTCCGGAAGCGCCCGCGCGGGCTGCACATGGCCTCGCCGAGTTGTTCCGCCGTGGCGTGTTGCCGGCGGGGCATGTCGAGACGATTGTCCCCTTGCCCAGGAGTCAGGGATCAGGAGTCAGGAATCCGGGGTCAGGAGTCAAGCCACATGTGGGCCACCTGACTCCTGACTCCTGACCCCGGATTCCTGACCCCTGAGTCACCCATGCTCCTACGCCACAAAGTTCCGACGATCTTCAACATCTACATGCTCGACGTCATCTGCTGCGCGCTCGGCTGCGTCGTCCTCCTATGGCAAGTCGCCCATCAGGAAGCCGAGTCGCAGACCGATGACGCCAAGAAGCAGTCCGCCGCCGCCGTCAGCGCTCGTCAGCAATATGAGAAAGCCCAAAAGGGTTTGCTGTCGGCGTCCAGCGACGTCGTCCACTTGCAGGCATCGCTTGCCGATTGGCAGAAGAAATACCAAAGCCTCGCCGAAATTCTGGCCGCCGCCGAGAAAGAGCGCGATGACGCCCGCGCCCTCGCCGCCCTCAGGCAACAAAAACTCATCGCCACGCGCGGCGACTTGACGCTCCGTGAAGATCAGCTCAAGAAGCTGCAAGAGGATCTTGAGAAGCTGCTCGCCTCCGAGAAGAAGACCAAGGCCGAGCTGACCGGCATCATCAAGCTCAACGCCGACCTACTGCTCCGCATTGCCACGCTCAAGACCGACATCGCGAATCGGCAACTCGAAATCGATCTGGCAACCAAGAAGGCAGTGGAGCAGTCGGTCCTGCTCAAGGTGTCCGCGGCAGACGCCCGCAAGCTGCAAAAGCTGCTCGATCTGTTGCGTGTCGAAAGCACGGACACCCAGGCCAAGCTGAAGCTGACCGAGCTGCAACTCAAGATGCGCGAGCAGGACCTCGACAAATCAAAGAAGGCGCTCGCCCTGGGCGTTAACGACTTCTCCGACGCCAAGGCACAATTGGCCGCGCTCCTTGTAGAGCGGGCGCAGTGGCAGGACAAGTTGGCCGTCAGCTCCAAGGAGAAGGACACGTTCGCCAAGCGCGTGATCACGCTGCAAGCCGAGGTGGAGCAGCGCTTCGCCGGCATCCCGCTCACCGGCGAGAACGTCGTCTTCCTCATCGACATCTCCGGCAGCATGACGCTCAAGGACGAAATCACCGAGGACCCCGAGAAATGGCCCCTCCTGTGCGAGACCCTCATGAAGCTCATGAAGAGCATCCCCACTCTCCAGCGCTTCCAGGTCATCCTGTTTTCGGACAAGACGACCTACCTCTTCGGCAACCGCGACATCTGGCTCAAATACGAAGGCGCCGAAACCGCCAAGATGACGCGCGACGCCCTGCGCAAGATCAAAGTCGAAGGCGGCACCAACATGCACGATGGTCTTGAAGAAGCCTTCCGCTTCCGCAAGACCAAGCTCGACACGATCTACCTCTTCTCCGACGGTTTGCCCAACATCGGCCCCGGCGTCCCCCCCAACATCACCAAGCCGACCGAGGCCCAGAGCAACTACTACATGGCCAAGTACGTCCGCGACAAGCTGAAGACCGACTGGAACCGCCCCGCCGGTCTCCCTTCGCCCGCCGGCAAAGGGGCCGGGGGTCCTGTCCGCATCAACGCCGTCGGCTTCTTCTTCGAAAGCCCCGACGTCGGCGCGTTCCTGTGGGCGATGGCGAGGGAGCACCGCGGGAGTTTTGTGGGGTTGCGTTGACACCATCGCATGAAAATTCTCGCCGCAGTCGCAACTACAGAATAAATCCGAACATTCCCGCAAAGATAGTCAAGTTAGCGCTTGACGGGGTTCGCGAACCGTCGGTAACGTTGAGTATGGTGTGAAGCCGCACCACTCCTCTTGCAGCAAAGGATCGCCCGCCATGTTCAACACCTTTCGCGCCTGGCTAGGTAAAATATGGTATGGGGGGGGCTACGCAAGCCCATCGTGAAGCGGTCGAAACGGCGTCCACTCTTCGTTGAAGTGCTGGAGGATCGCATCGTGCCCACGATCACGGCCATGCCGGATTCCTACAGCGTGTTTCACGATCACGTCCTCAATAACAGTTCCAACGTTCTAATCAGCAACGACATGCTGATGATGAATCCAGGCCCGCTGACCGCGAGCAAGGTATCCGATCCGGGCCACGGCAGTGTCACCGTCAACAGCGACGGCACATTCCAGTACACGCCAACCTCCGGCTACACCGGCAGCGATTCGTTCATCTACCGTGCGGCGGCCAATGGCGAGAGTTCGGACGCTACGGTAACCATTAGCGTGACGAACACCGCGCCGCTGGTGACCAACGGCTCCTTTTCCGTGATTCACGACAGCTTGCTCCTCAACAGCAATTTGCTGGCGACGGCCTCCGACAACGAAGGCGACGCCATGACGGTGACCATCGTTACGGGGCCAAGCCATGGTCAACTGGCGCAGGCCAGCGGCAGCCTCTACGATTACACGCCGAATGCCGGCTGGACGGGAACCGAATCGGTGACGATCACGGTCAGCGACGGCATTGCCACTAGCACCTCGGCGATCATCAGCATCAGCGTGACCAACTCGGTCCCCTCCGTCTCGAACGCCAGCTTCTCCGTCGAGCGCAACTTGCTCCTGCCCGGCATCGATTTGAACCAATACCTCAGCGACGCGCAAGGCGATCCGCTGGTGATCAGCATTGTCAGCGGCCCAAGTCACGGCCAGCTGACGCAGAACGACGATGGGACCTACATCTACACGGCAGCTTCGTCCTACGTCGGCACGGATACCATCACCTTCAAGGGCAACGACGGCGTGGCCGACAGCAACAACGGCACCATCACAATTACCTGCACGCAGTACGCGCCGACCAGCAATAACACCTACTCCTATCTCCACGACCGCACGCTGCCGAACATCGATTTCTCCGCCAACGACATGGACGCCATGGGCAATCCGGCATGGATCGAGATCGCCAGTGGGCCAAGCCATGGATCTTTGTCCCACAATTCCGATGGAACCTGGGACTACGCACCCGCGGCCCATTACTACGGCGCCGATTCGGTTACCATCCGGGCGGCCATCCCGAACATGTACGGGCCGTGGCAAGATGTTACGGTGACTATCAACGTCACGGACAATGCGCCGGTGGCGATTCAGACGCACGTTTCCATAGAGGCCTATGATCAGATCGCGGAAGATTTGAATTTGCTTGCTGCCGCTACCGACGCTGACGCTGATTCGCTGACCATCGACATGGTGACTAGCCCGTCCCATGGTTCCCTTGATCTGAACTCGACAACTGGATTTTACGATTACCACGCAAACAGTTCGTATGAGGGCTTGGACAATTTTTCGTTCCGACTCTACGACGGTGCACGGTACAGCCAGACGATCAACGCCAGCATTTTGTCCTACGACGACAGCGTTGATCGGTTGGGCTCGCTAATTCAGGGTTTTGAAGCAATCGCCAACGCTCGTGTTGTCGGAAACGGCGGCGTCGCGAATGCCTTGAGCGTTCGACAGGGGCAGATTGAGAACTGTTGGTTTGTCGCCGCTGCCGCGAGCCTTGCGGATCGGCGGCCAGCCACTATCACGGACGATGATTTCCTGAAGGAAGAAAACAACGGCACGTACACCGTTACTTTCCCGGGAAAGACCGCAATTAACATCGACATGGCACTTTACACGGCGGCGGGCGTCGTCCCTGCCGGCAGGAGCTGGAGTTCAACAAACGGAAACGGCGATTGGCTGCCCGTCTTGCAAATGGCAGCGGGACAGTATTGGGCAGGTGCAACGGCAACACCGGCCGCTGCGTTTGCCAAAATGGACGCAGGCAGTTTCGCGGGGCCGGCAATCCGACTTCTGAGCGGCAACAACAAATGGAACACCACATCCGGGGTCTTCACGTGGGCATCAACGCTCGCCACAAATATCCAGACGGCCCTCAATAACCACATGATCATCACTGCGTATGTCCGTGCACCGGATCCAGATACGACCGGCATCGCCGCCCTACATGAATACACTATATTAGGATACGACGCGATAAACGGCGTCCACCTGTCCAATCCACATGGAAGTAACAGAAATTACACCGAGACGAGAACCGTTGCAGCCACTGCTTCACAACCGGCCAGTACTATCACACGAACGACTAATCGGAACCTCGATGGTGGTCCCGATTTTTGGATGATAATGAGCGAGTTTCGCTCCCTGTTCAATTCGATCGAGTACGAGAAATAAACGGTTCCTTTGGCCTCTACTTGGAAATGACGAATGCAAAGGAAAGGACTGGCAACTGATATCTACGAGTCTGCCTGCTGGCATTTTCCGATGAACACATGCGCATTGCTGATGCTGCCGGTTTTTGCTGTATCCCTCGGGTGCAGCGATGGAAAGACCGATCGGCCGCCAATTAACCATGTGGCATTCTCGCCTGATGGGAAATGGTTGGTCGGCGCCGGCGGCACCGTGAAGCCTAATGGAGGAGAGGGTATCGCAAAGGTTTGGGAGACCTCAACGTGGAAGCTCCATGACACTTGGGGAGAAGGTTTCACGGATCGGGTCGAACAAGTACATTTTGCTTCCAACGAAATGGTTGCAACATGGAGCAACGAAATGGAACACAACCCACGTGGAGGATCGCCCCAGCGTGGAATCATGCTGCGTCGTTGGAATATCCCTGAGAAAAAGGAGCTACCGAAATTACACTTAAGTGAGTTACGCACGTGGGCCGGCTCGACTGCCTATTACCCGGCTGGAAACCTCGTTGCTTCGTCATCCAAGGATGCAGATAAGATCGGAGCCATATTCACGGTCCCAAAGCTGGAAGAAACGGTGACCTTGAAGGAGGACCAGGCGCGCGGCGCTTCTTTTCGAGGATTCTCACCGGATGGCAAACGAATCTTGGTCGCCATCGGCAGCGCGGAGTCACCCGAAGTTCGCGTTTTCGATACCTCCAACGGCCAACGCCTCGCCGCTCATAAGTTGGACGCGTCGAACAGCAAGGTCAACCCGACGCACGTACGTTCAGCAGAGTTCTCCCCCAATGGCAAGATGATTGTCATCGGTACGATTAACCCGATCAAAATCTACGTCCTCACGGCTGATTTGAGCGCCACCCTGCTGACCCTGGAGCTCGGGCTGTTTCCCGATTGCCTGAAATTCACTCCCGATAACGAGATGGTGGCGATCAAGAATGGGCGCAATTCCATTGAGATGTATTCGATCAAAACGAAGGAAGCGGTCAAGACCTTCGACGGGAACCCGGAAGGCGCGAACGGCTGGTGTTTTTCCCCTGACGGCGCCTGGATCGCCATCGGCAGCGGAGGCCACCCGGACGACAAGGGCAAGACATCCCCCGGCAAGGTCCGCGTCTTCGAGGTCAAGACCGGCAAGCTCGTGGCCGAACTTGAGTAACGCAGTCTGTCAACCTCAGTTGCCCCCCATTCCCCGCCCCAACTTCGGCCCCGGCGTGCTTGTCGCTTGGTCGAGCGGCGCTGCGTTGATTCGTTGCCGTGCCAGGTTGTGGCTGGCGAGGGTGGCGATGAGCCAGCGAGGTGGGTTCCCGGTCGGGGTTACGCAATAGGATCAAGGCAACCCACGCGGCGCGGACCTTCGGCGATTCCGTCAGCGTCGCGCAAAGCAGGAACGACCGCGGAGTCGATTGAATTTGTGCCTGACGCCGGCTTGGCACATCGCCGGCAGTTCCCATCGTGTCAAGCCCGCGCCGTGAAATGCAAACTCAGTTGACCCTACCCCCTGTTCTCGTGGCGAAACGGAAAAATTAGAATCGCAACCCCATCATGTCCAACAACTTAAGTGCGGTTCCCGTTTCTCCATTTTTTTCATGCGTCCCCCGAAATGGTAGGGTGAGATGCATGGGACGAAACGCACAGTAGCAAGCTACCGGTCAAACAGCCGCTCAACCGGTTCGCCGTCGGTGAGGCGGTAGGGGCGGCCGGTCAGGTCGTGGATTTCGGTGGCGGGGTCGATGCCGAAGCGCCAGAAGATGGTGGCGGCGAAATCGGCGAGCGTGACGGGATCGAGAGCGGGGTAGGCGCCGATGCGGTCGCTGGCCCCGTGCACGTAGCCGCCGCGGACGCCGCCGCCGGCGAGAAAGACCGAGTAGCAATCGGGCCAATGGTCGCGGCCGGCTGTCGCATTGATGCGCGGCGTGCGGCCAAACTCGCCGACGGCAATGACCAGCGTGGTGTCCAGCAGGCCGCGGGCGTCGAGGTCTTCGATCAGGGCCGACATGCTTTGATCGAACGGGGGCAAGAGGTAATGCTTGTGTTCGAGGAACCCGGTGCCGTGGGCGTCCCAGTTTTGGCCCTGCTGCTTGTAATCGTTGATGGTGACGAACGGGACGCCGGCCTCGACGAGACGGCGGGCGAGCAGCAAGTTTTGGCCACGGATCTGCCTGCCATGGCCCAGTCCGCCGCCGCCGCCTTCGTAAGCGCGAGTCGTGGGATAGTAACCATAGCGCTCGCGCGTGCGCTCGCTTTCCTGCGACAAGTCGAGAGCGCGGCGGATCGCTTCGGATTCAAGCAGTTGATAGGCCCGGTCAGCAAAGCGGCGGAGTTGTCGGCCGGCCGGGTGGTTCGTGCCCTGGAGGCGATCCAGGTCTTCGAGCAGCGTGCGCCGCTGTTGCAGGCGCGCCGGCGGCAGTTCGCCGGGAAGCGTCAACATGTCCGCGCGGTAGGCGCCGTTAGCGGGATCCCCTTCGATCCAGAACGGATTGTACGCCGCCCCGAGAAACCCGGCCCCCTGGCACGGCACATCGACGACGTTGTGAAACAGAAACGGCAACGCGGCGCACGGTACATCGAGGCGCCGACTGCGCCAAAGATACGCCAGCGCGCTGCCATAGCTGGGAAAAAACTGCGGCAAGGGGGCGAACAGCTCGCGATCGCCGCCGGCCAGCGGTCGGCCCGTCAGCGTCTCGATGCCCGCGGCGTCGTGCAGACGGTTGGCGTGATGCAGACTGCGAATCAGAGCGGCCTTGTGCATGAGCCCTGCAAGTCGCGGCAAATGCTCGCTGACTTGCAGGCCAGGCACCGTCGTCGCGATCGGTCGAAACTCCCCGCGAATCTCCGCCGGCGCATTCGGCTTGAGATCGAATGTGTCGAGATGGCTTGGCCCGCCGTATTGGTAGACCAAGATGCAAGCACGCAACCGTTGCGGCGGGTGGCTGCGCGGCTCAACCGCCGCCTGGGCATGCAGCAGCGTCCCCAGGTTCAGCCCCAGCGCGCCGAACCCCGTCGCCCCGAGCCACTGCCGACGAGTCATGCTTGCTGTTTGTTGCACGTGGATCCCCCCTGTTGATAGATATGTTGTCAGAAGATCGTGAAGAAGGCAATCCCTTACGGCACGAATCCGCCATCGCGTCGATCGGCCAGCGGAAGGCGGACGTTGATGCGATTCGGCCCAGGCGTCGATCGCGCAAATAAGGCGATTTCATTCGACGTAACGTTTCTCCATGGTATGATCGACGCCGCGCGGGTTGAATCATCGAGTCGTTTCACAAGGGGGGCGTTCTGATGTTTTGCCAACTCCAGAAGCTTGTCCAAAAGTACCTACCCTTTTTCTTGCTGGCGGCATTGCTGCCGACGGCGGCCCTCGTTGGCGGCGATCAGCCGAATGCAGCCAAGGCGCTGTGGAAAAAGCTTGAGCCCTTCGCACAACCACCCGACGAGTTCGCTGGAAAGTTCGGCGCCTATCGATCGCCTCTCAAGTTCGCCGATGGCTCGATTGCCAAATCGGCGGCGGACTGGGACCGGCGCCGCGGCGAAATCTTGAAGAGCTGGCACAAACGCCTTGGCGCCTGGCCGGCGCTCGTCGAGCGGCCCGTCATCAAGAAGCTGGCGAAGGTCGAACGCGACGGTTACACCGAGTACAAGGTTCAAGTGCAAGTATCGATCTCAGGAAACTCGGTCGTTGGTTACCTTCTGATTCCGAATGGCAAAGGACCCTTCCCCGCCGTGGTTGTCCCCTTTTACGAACCGCTGACCAGCATCGGCCAGGGCGTCAAGGGACGCGGCGTCGGCACACACGACTATGGCTTGCAACTCGTCAAACGCGGTTTCGTCACCTTGTCAATCGGCACCCCCGGATCGATCGAGCAGGCGGGCAGCGACACACGCGAGGCCCTGATTCAAGCCGGCAAAGCGCTAGATCGGCAACCGTTGACTTTCCTGGCCTACGTCGCCGCCAACTGTCTCACCGCATTCGCACAGATGCCGGAAGTTGACCCCGATCGCATCGGCATCATCGGGCTCTCCTACGGCGGCAAGTGGTCGATGTTCGCGTCGTGCCTCGATGAACGCTTCGCCTGTGCCGTCTGGTCCGATCCAGGCATTGTTTTCAACGAGAAAGACTCGAACGTCAATTACTGGGAGCCCTGGTACATCGGCTTCGATCCAAAGGTTCAGCGCAAAGCGGGCGTGCCGTCGGACAAGAACCCTCGCACCGGTCTCTACAAGGCATTGATCGACGCCGGCGACGATCTCGTCGATCTGCACGCCTTGATGGCGCCCCGCCCTGTCATGGTTGGCGGCGGCGTGCAAGACCCGCCCAAGAACTGGCTGGCCCTCAATCACCTCGTGGCCGTCAACTCCTTGCTTGGCCACAAGAATCGCGCCTTCCTGACCGCGCGCAAGACGCACGTCCCCACGGCCGAGGCTCTTGAGCTGGAACTTGCATTTCTCGAATACCACCTGAAGTATGCACCGCGGGAGAAGCCGGCCAAGCGTAACACGTCCACGCGCCTGGCCGTCGGCAAACTGGGGATGATCAGCTCCGGCCATCCGCTGGCCACGCAGGCCGGGTTGGAGATCTTGGAGGCGGGAGGCAACGCCTTTGACGCAGCGGTGGCCGTGGCGGCAACGCTGAACGTGGTCGAGCCGATGATGTCGGGCATGGGCGGTTTCGGCGTCCATCTCATCTATGACGCCGAGGCGAACGCCGTTCGTTGTCTCGATTCGAGCGGCCGATTTCCCGCCGCGACCGATGCGGATGTCTTTCGCGCACCGACCGACAACTACCTGCAGAATCGCAAAGGCGCCAAATCGGTCTCCACGCCGGGAAACGCCAACGCCTGGGAAACGCTGGCGAAAGCGCATGGCAAGCTCCCCTGGCCACAGCTTCTTGCTCCCGCCATCAAGCTGGCGGACGAAGGTTTCATCATCAGTGTCAACACGGCCAAGCATATCCAGAGCGAGTTCCCAGCGTTTCCCGAGCACGCCAAGAGCTATTACGGCAAGGACGGCAAACCGCTCCAAGCCGGCGACCGGCTGGTGCAACGCGACCTGGCTTGCTCGCTACGGCTGCTCGCCGCACAGGGCGCCAAGGTGATTCACGGCGGCGAGCTCGGCGCGGCGATCGACAAGGAAATGCGCCAGGCCGGCGGCTTCCTCACGCTCGAGGATCTCAAGAAGAATCGCGCGGAATGGTGGGATGCGGTCAGCATCGACTATCGCGGCCACAAGGTGGTGGCGTCGCCCCTGCCGAACAACGCCTGGACCGGTCTCTTGCGGCTCGGCATCATGAGCCGCTTTGACGTCGAGAAGATGGAGCACAACAGTCCAGCCTATCTGCACACGTATGCCGAGGCGACCAAGCTGGCCTACGCGGCGCGCTTGCAGTACGCGGGAGATCGCGACCACAATCCACCGCCGCTGGAGCGCTTGCTGTCGGCGAAGCACTGGGAGCTGGAGGCCGCCAAGATCAAGCCGAACAAGGCGGTCCCGTTCCAGGTCCCCGCCCGTCTCTCCGAGGAGGAGGAGCAATACACGACTCACTTCGTCGTCGCCGATCAGCATGGCAACGTCGTCACCTCGACGCAAACCCTCGGCATGTTGTTCGGCAGCAAAGTGATGGCGCCCGGCACCGGCATCTGGCTCAACAACTCAATGCAATATTGCACCTTCGAGCCCAAGGGCAATCCGCTCGACGCGCTGCCTGGCCGACGCAAGCTGGCCGGATTCTGCCCGATGCTCGTGCTGCGCGACGGCAAACCGTGGATCGCCACCGGTTCGCCCGGCGGCCACACCATTGTGCAGACGGTCCCCCAAATCGTCATGAACATGATCGATTTCCGCATGGATGTGCAACAGGCAATCGCGGCGCCACGGTTGAGCTTCGTCGAGCCGGACAGCACTGCGGTGGACGAAGGCGTGCCCGAAAGCGTGCGCAACGAACTCACGAAGCTGGGACACGAGGTGCGCGTGATGCGCCTGGGCAACGCCCACGGCCTGGCGATCGAGTACGGCGCGAAAGGGCAACCGCAGCGATTCACCGGTGGTTCCGACCCGCGCGGCGAAGGGGCGGCGATGGGGCGGTGACGGCACTATCGTTCATCCTTTACGGCGGCTCGCTCAGATCAACCCCGCAATGGGCCGCGCGCCTGCCACCGAGGCGGCCACGGCGCCCGGCAGAACAGCGATCCGGCGCCGGGCGTCGTCATCGAGGAGGACGTGCATCACGGTCGCCAGCAAGTTGGCGATGCTGACGGGATTGGTCTTGGGGACATCGGCGCGGGCCGTCGATTCACCGACGATCTGCCCCATGCGCAGGCCGCCGCCGGCCAGGGCCAGGGTGCTCAGTTGCGGCCAATGGTCGCGGCCGCCGCTCGCGTTGATCCTTGGCGTGCGGCCAAACTCGCCGGTGATCACCAGCAGAATCTTTTGGCTCAAGCCCCGCTGCTCAACGTCTTCCAGGAAGGCGGCGACGGCGTGATCCAGAGGCCGGCCCAGTTCGTCCATGCCGCGGCGCATGTTCAACTGCGTGTCGCCGCCGTGCATGTCCCAGCCGGGATTGTGGATGGTGACGAACCCGCAACCCGCCTCGCATAGCCGGCGCGCAAGCAGCAATTGCAGTCCCAAGGGCGACGAACGGTATTCCTTGATTCCCGTTTGATACCGGCGCGTGTCGTACCGTGCCACGATGCGAGGATCCTCGCGGGAAAGGTCGAACGCGCCGCGCGATCTGCCCACGAGAATTTCGAACGCCTGCTGATCGAACCGGTCAAGCGTGGCCAGGCTGCCGTCGGTATCGACTTCGCGGGCTACCTGGTCGAAGGCACTTCGCATCGCGCGGCGATCTTCCAGACATCGCCGGGAAACACACAGTTGCAAGTCACGGCTCACGGGACTATTGAAGCCCAGCGGGAAGGGAGCGTAACCGCCGCCGAGTTGGCCGGGGCCGGCGGCTTCGAGCAAGCGCTGGCGTTCCTTGTCGAACTGCGGGTCGAGTTCGGTTTCGTTGAGATAGATATGCGTCGGCATGCCCGAAGCCGGATGACTGGTACCGCGCAGCCGGGCCATGATGGCGCCCATGCCTGCTTCGCCGGAGTTGCCGCCGCGGATCACTTGCTGGACGGCGCGGGTGTGATCGCTCGTCTCATGGCTGAACGATCGGACCACGGCCATTCGGTGTGCGCACTGGGCGAGCTGCGGGAACGTGCCGCCGAAGGTGACGCCGGGGATGCGCGTCGCCGTTTCGCCGGTGATGCTGCGGTATTCGGCCGGGGCGGTCATCTTCGGATCAAAGGTTTCGATGTGGCTGGGGCCGCCGGTGAGGAAGAGAAAGACGACCGATGTGTCTCTGGCGGTCTTTCCCTCGTTCGCCGCTTCGGCGCGGGCACGCAGCAGGCCCGACAGACTCAACGCCCCGAGGCCGAGGGTGCCGACCTGCAGGAATTCGCGGCGGCGTGACAGCGCTAGCGGCGCTCGCGTTGGAGTCATCATGAATGCCCCCGCATCATTCTGGAGTCCACTTCGATGCCGCTTTATCGTAACGGAAGCGAGCGCGGGGGGCAACAAGAATTGTGGATATGGTCAGCCTGTAAATGGCTTGCATGCCCACACGGCGACCGACTACGTGTTCCTCCTCGACCACCGTTTAAGGCGGGATCTGCCGATTCCGAAGGGTCGGCGGTGAGATGTTCTGGACAAGCGACGGCGTGCAGTGCAATAATAAAAGCAAGGAACCATTCCACCGGAGAATCCCATGACCCTGCCTGATTTCCTCACTCGCGAAACCACCGGCGAAATCCGGCTGACGGGCCATCGGGTCGGCCTGTATCACGTTGTTCACTACTACAACGAAGGCTACTCCGCAGAGATGTTGGCGTGCCAGTTTCCCGACTTGAAGCTCGCGCTGATTCACAAAGTGATCGCATTCTATCTGGAGAACCGGGCCGAGGTAGACGCCTATGCGGCTTCCTGTCGAGACGAATTGAGCCAACAGCGAACCGCGAATCCCAACCGCCTCCCTTTGGCTTCGTTGCGGCAACGACTTGAGGCAACGCAGCCCGCGGAAGGGTCCTGAGCGATGTTGCGTTTCATCCTCGATGAGCACCTGCGTGGGCCGCTTTGGTCAGCCATCGCGCGGCACAATACGCTGGGCGGCCTGCCGATTGATGCCACGCGCGTCGGAGATTCTCCGGATTTGCCACTCGGAACTGATGATGCATCGCTCCTACTTTGGGCCGAACGCGAAGGCCGCATTCTTCTGACAGAAGATGTGCACACGATGCCGGGCCACCTAGCCCAACACGTGCAATCAGGCCGTCACTCGCCGGGCGTGTTTGTCATCAGCGTCGGTTTTTCAATCAAGGAAATCGTCGAGCATCTGGAACTCGTCGCGCATGCAGGCGCGCCACAGGTTTACCAAGATACCATCACCTACGTGCCGTGATCGGCAATAGAGAACCGTCATGAGCTGCGTCCATTCGGCGACCCATCAATCTTCCGCAATGCAGTAAAGGGTGCGTTCGCCGCGGAGGTACAATTCGCGGCCGGCGAGGGCGGCCGAGGCGCTGAAGTGGTCGCTGAGGCGGTTTACGGCGAGCATTTTGAGTTTTTCTTCGCCGTGACTCAGGACTTGCGTGACGCCATCGAGGCTGGTGACGTAGATCCGGTTGGCGGCGCCGACGGGAGAGGCGTAGACGTTGTCGATGACGTCAAGGCGAAATGGGCCGCCCTGGTCTTCGCCGGTCTTGATATCGAGGCGTGAAATGAGTCCCTGGTAATGCTGCATGGTGTAAAGAGAGTCCCCGTACAGGAGCGGCGAGGGGACGTACGGACAACCACGGCGCCGGCTCCACAGAACTTGCTTGTTGCCCGTGATGTCTCCCGTGGCGCCGTCGAGGCGAATGGCCAGCAGATTGCGCGTCTCGTAGCTGCTGCCGGCATAGACGACGCCGCCCGCGGACACGGGCGAGGACACGATATTGGACGACAGTCCGGCACACTCCCAGAGGACGGCGCCGTTGGCGAGGTCATAGCCGCGCAGGCGCTTGGTGCCGGGAACGATCACCTGAGGCTTGCCGGCATGCTCGACGACGATCGGGGTCGCCCAGGAGGAATCTTCGGGGCGGGCGATGCGCCAGCGCTGCTTGCCAGTGCGCTTGTCGAGGGCGAGCAGAAACGATTGTTCTTCGTGGTCCCAGTTGATGATCAGGGTATCGCCGTGGAGGGCCGGCGAACTCCCCTCGCCATGGCCGTGCTTGGTGTGCATCTCGCCGAGGTCCTTCTTCCAGAGCTGCTTGCCGTGGATGTCCAGGCAATACAGACCGCGCGAGCCAAAGGATGCGAAGACGCGCTCGCCATCGGTGACGGGGGACGCCGACGCAAGGCTTGCGGTAACATGGCCGGCCTCGTGCGGCAAGTCCTTGTGCATCGTTTGCTGCCAGAGAATCTTGCCGTCCTTACGGTTAATCGCAAGGACGACGAACTCGTGGTGGCGCGTCATGGCGAAATTGTCGTGGGCGCCCAGGCGCGGCGGCAGGCGCGGCTTGACCGCCTCGCCGAACGGGATGGCCGTGGTCAGAAAGATGCGCTCGCCAAAGACGATGGGGGTGCCATGCCCCTTGCCGGGAATGGCGGCCTTCCAGCGAATGTTCTTGTTGTCGCTCCAGGTGAGCGGCGGATTGGCGGCGGGAGCGACGCCGGTGCCGAGCGGCCCACGCCATTGCGGCCAGTCCTGAGCACCGCTGCGTTCGGCAATCGCGCTACACAGGACGCATGCCAGCAACAGTCTGGGGAAAAACGCGTTCATGAGGAAGCCCTCCTACTCAAGCGTTGCGCTTGTGAGTTTGTATTTTACAGGCATTCCCAGCGCATTTCGACGAGAGGCACGACAATTCAGCGCCCCATTCACGCCGTCGGCCTCTTCAACAGTTTCGCTTGCAGCTTTGACACACCCGCGATCTTCTGAAAATCGCCATCAAACGTGACCACTTCCGCGCCATGGTGGAGCGCGATCGTGGCGATCAGTAAATCGAGTGAATGGACGGTGATGTTTTTCAGGCGGCACGCTTGCCCTAGCTCGGCGGCTTCGGACCAGAGCGCCGGCGGAGTCGCCAGCATCGGCAAGGTTTGGAACTGCTGCGTGAGTTGCTTGGCCTCGGCCGGCGTGGCGGAGAAGCTCGAAGATGATCGGTTCTGCCAGAGGGGCTTCGGGATCGAGGATGAACGGGGCGATGAACTGTTTGAGCTTGCGCGGCGAGCGAGTGCGCGTGAAGTCGATCCAAAGGCTGGTGTCGATCAGCGTGGGCATCACTCTCTCCAGCGCTTCTCGCCCTTTTTATTCGCGTCTTTGTCGGCGGCCTGGGCGTCCTCGAAGCCTTTCAGCTCCACGCCCCACTCGGCGTCGATGAATTTCTGGGCGAGCTTTTCCCGGTGCTTGAGCATAAGCGCATCGACGACCAGCTTTCGAATCGCCGGGCCTTTTTTCTTTTCGCCGGTGACGCGGCAGATTTCTTTGAGGTCGAAATCAGAGATATCGACGGTGATTTTCATACTTTCATGGTAGCAAAGTGGGAAAAATGTGTCAACGCGCGCGCTGCGCAATGCCCGCCTCGACGAGGTGGGGCTAAACGGCTGAACGGTTAACGCCGCAGGCCGCGAATCGGGTCGGCCATGTAGACGTGATACGGCCGGCCCGTCGTGTCGTGCCACTCTGCGTTGTGAGGGATGCCGAGGGCGTCGTAGATGGTGGCGGCGAAGTTTTCGGGGGTCTGCGGGTCGGTTGCGGGGTGAGCGCCGTTGGCGTCGGAGGCGCCGATCACCGTGCCGCCGCGGACACCGGCGCCGGCGAAGAGTGCTGTTTGCACCGCGCCCCAGTGGTCGCGGCCGGGGGTGCGGTAGATGTTCTGGGCGATATGCGTGATGGCCGGCGTCCGGCCAAACTCGCCGGCCATGACGACCAGCGTGCTGTCGAGCAGACCGCTCTGGTCGAGGTCGTCAAGCAGCGCGGAGACGGCCCGGTCGGTGGGCGGGAAGAGATAGTCCTTGAGGCACGGGAAGTTGTTGCCGTGCAGATCCCAGGAACCGAAGTTGCCCATGTTGACCTGGACCATGTTGACCCCCGCCTCGACGAGCCGGCGCGCCATGAGCAGCGACCAGCCGAACGAGTTGTTGCCATAACGTTCGAGGATGCGCGGCGGCGCATTGCGAACGTTGAAAGCGCTGCGCACATCGGGGCTGGTCAAGAGCGTCACGGCGGACTGACGGACGCGATCGTAGCTGCCTGCGGCGGGGCTCGCTTCGAGTTGGCGCTGCTGGCCTTCGATCTGTTCGAGCAGGTTCATGCGCTGGCGGTGGCGGGGATCGAGGGCGCCTTCGGGGAGCGTCAGGTTGGGGACCTCGAAGCGCCAGTCGCGCCGGTCGGAGAGTTCGCCCTTGTGCAGGTCGAACAGGTACTGGGGAAACGCGCCGGAGTAGGAATGGTAGGCGTGCGGCTTGTCGGTCATTTCGAGGAACCACGGCTCGTGGCGATTGCCCAACATGCCGGCGAACTGGCCCGGATAGATGCCCGTGTTGGAGTGGTAAATCTTTTCGGGCAAGACGGCTGCGCCTGGCCAGATGCCGCGACGCTGCGTCATGGCGCCGGCGATGGCGGCGATTGATGGGAAGTCGGTGCTTTGCGGCCGGCTGGAGCGAAAGGTGGTCGGCAGGTGCGATCGGCCGGTGAGCATCAAATAGGTGGCAGCATCATGGCCGTTGTTGGTGTGCGTGAGGGAACGGACGAGGGCCCAGTGGTTGCTGCGCTCGGCGAGCATCGGCAGGTGCTCGCAGATCTGGATGCCGGGGGTGCGCGTCGCGATCGGGTTGAACTCCCCCTTGAAATCGACGGGCCCATTCGGCTTCATGTCGAAGGTATCGTGCTGCGAAGCGCCGCCGGTGAGAAAGAGGAAGATCACTGCCTTCGGCGCCTCCGCGCGAGCTGCCGGCGAAGTGGCGCGCAGCCTGGCGACGTCGGCCATCGACAACCCGAGGGCCCCGATTGTGCCGGCCTGCAGGAGTGCACGTCGATCCATGAGTGGATGGCGTGCGTTGGCGGGGGTATGCATGGGGCTGCCTTTCGACAAATCGTGAGCGACCGCGCCTTTGCGATCCTGGTAATATTACCATAATCGCGGCGGCGTGGTATCAAGACCGCCTAAAAAAAGGGCGATCCGCCATTGTTGTGGGTTCTTGGGAAGCCCTGGGATGAGGTACTCCGAATCCCAGGAATGCAGAGTATCTTACCCCTGCATGTCCACAGGCTCAGTTATCCCAGTTAACTCCTTGCGTCCTCGCAGCGCACCGAGTACGCTGCCAAGCACCAACTTACTTGATCGGTAGCGAATCCTCGCGGCGAGGCACTTGTCAAACTCGGTTGTCTCCATTCCCCTCCCCAACCTCATTCCTCATCAATCACAATGCGCAAGCGGTGCGTCGTGTCCTGGTCGCTGCCGTCGCGGATGCTGATGACGGCGAGGGCTTCGGGGTCGGGGAAATCGAACGGGATGGGCCAATCGATCTGGCCCTGCGGCGACACCGTCAGGCCGGCGGGGCCCTTCATCAGGGTGTACTCCACCTTGCCTTTCTTGCTGCGGACATTGAGCTTCTGGGTCAACATCTTGCCGAGCGTGCCGACGGCCGGCTGCGGGAAGACGACCAGGTAATCGAGGTTCGCCTTGTCCATTTCCTTGACGACGTCAATGGGCCGCAGGACCAGCTTGCTCTGTTCCTTGTCAGGGTGGAGCGTGATCAACAGGCCGGCGCGCGGGTAGTAATGGACGATCTTCTCCCAGGGCACCTTGGTGCCGAGCTGTAACTCCGGCAACTCGGGCAGCTTGACGAGCCGGGCCGGATTATCGGTGTAGAGGGTTGCCTCGCTGGCGCCGGGCCAGCCGCCTTGAGCTTGAAACCACGTCTGCGGGTAGTTGGTGTTGAGCGACAGGAAGAAGCCAGGCTCGCGGGCGGGGAGGCAGAAGCCCTGCGTGGTCACGGTCACCGGCTTGGCGCCGCGGAGGATGGTGAGTCCCGGGATGTAGAACGTCTGGCCGTCCTCGCTGATGTTGCCGAAGGAACCGGCACTGAAACCGGGCTGCCCCTGAGTCTCGACCTGCTTGCCCATCTCGAAGCGAGCCAGCTCCAGCCCCGCCCAGCCGCCACCATGGCCGAGAATGGTGCGCCCATCCGCCGTCGCACGCAGCGATAGGGGGCCATACGCGTTCGTCGGGCTCCAGCGGCTCCAGTGCACGTCGCGTACCGTCAGCCGGGGGAGATCGATGGCGAAGGTCCGCTTGCTCAGCAGGTAGCCATAGATCGGGCCGAGCGAGTTCGAGCCCATGATGATGTAGCTGATGTCCTCGCGGCTGATCGTATCGGGGAGCGGAGCGTTGCGGTCGCGCTCCATCCGCGCCAGGTCCCAGAGGGCGATCGTCTTCTGGCTGCGCGAAACAATGGCGAGCTGCTTGGCCCCCGCCGCAATCAACGCCGAGCCGTCGATCTCGATCTCCTTGACGACGATGCCTTGCTGTACATCAAAGACGGCAACGCGTTTTTTCTCGCGCAGGAGGTAGCAGAGATAGCGCCCGCCGCCGCCGACACACGCGTCGGCCACTTCGCCGCCCAGGTTGATCTCTTCCTTCGCCGTGCGCGGCACCAGCGGCTTGAAGTCGGTGATGAGCGCGGCGACGCCGGGGCGCATCCGCCGCGCGAGGCTGACCTGCAGTTGATTCTCGACGACCTTCCAGTCGAGATCAGCCAGGGCGCGTTCGCTCAGATCGATCAGCTCCTTGCGAACGGCCGGCGGAATGGCGGGATGGCCGAGCATTTTCTGCGCCTGCGGCGCCAGGTTGCGGGCGAGATCCAGCCCCTCTTTGCCGAGTCGCTCCGCCATCTTGGCGATCCCCTCATCCTTGCCTTCGATCGTCAGGGCGAGGGTGGTTTTGCCGCGGAAGTCGGCGACGATTTGAATGGCCTCGACTTTGTCGGCGACGGCGACGCCCGCGTTCCACGGCGGAGGAACCCCAGGCCCGAGCACCTTGGCCATGCCGGCGATGAAGTTCTGATATCGTGCGCGCGCTGCGGAGCATCAGTTCGCATGAGAATCAAGTAAGGGAGCAAGAATTCCCATTCCGCATCCGAAGCGTCACTCGGATACGACTTCCGTGTCGTGTTCATCCTCCTAAGATGAACTATCAGCTGGACATAAGTCAATAACAGGCTCTAGGGCTCGCTGTCGTCGCGTTCACGAAAGACATGCGACGTGACGGAATGACAAACGCGAGTGGCCACCCGGGTTCTTGCTATGCATGACAGCTTGGAAAACACGTTCGCCAGAAGGTAACCTCCGAGGTGACACCGCTCGGATCACGCCGGGCTTTGATGAAACTCAAACACATCCTGAAGAATGCTACTTAAACACATCATGACTGACGCCACGATGGTTGTCAACCATGAATCTCAACGACCGACATTTTCTGGAACAACTCGGCTTTCGAATCCGCGAACTGCGAATTGCACGGAGTTTGACGCAAGCAGATCTGGCCAAATCGTGCGGTCTGCACCGCACCTTCATCGGCTCGGTCGAGCGCGGCGAACGGAACGTCGCCGTGCTCAACTTACGCCGCATTGCAAAAACGTTGCGCGTCCCCATCGAGGACTTCTTTACGGACGACAATTAGCTCGAAGCTTCCGGGCCAGCCCTCTTTGTCGGCGCGATCGGAATCCCGTGGATTCGCCGTGATTGCCGTTGGTTTTCCAGAATTGTCACTCATCGTCGATACACCGATAGTCTACACGTGGCTATTCTTGCCGCCATGAAAAAACGGACATCCGCGAACGATTCGGATTTGCGGTGAAAACACGGCGTGAAAAGCTGAATCTGACGCAAGAAGATTTGGCATACCAGGCCGGCATTCATCGCACGTACCTGAGCGACGTTGAACGCGGCAGCCGGAATCTCAGCCTGATCAACATCGAACGCCTGGCGGCGGCCTTGGCAATGTCACTTTCTGATTTGTTTCATCTCGTAGAATGCTCCTAGGTATCCTTGTTTGAATTTGGAGACACTCCCATGCTTCTCACCACGTTAATGCTGACCACGGCCGCCATTGGGCAGGGCCCAGCCGAATGGTACGAGCCGTTCCCGGCGCACAAGGTCGTCGGCAACGTTTACTACGTCGGTTCCAGAGATTTGGCCACCTATCTCATCACCACGCCTGAGGGGCATATTCTCATCAACAGCGGCTTTGAACGCACGGTTCCGTTGATTCAAACATCGGTCGAGTCGCTCGGCTTCAAGATGACCGACGTCAAGATACTGCTGGCGAGCCATGCCCACTCGGACCACGTCGCAGGGCATGCACGGCTGCAAAAGCTGACCGGCGCCAAGGTTCATGTCATGCGTGGCGACGATCAGGTCATCGCTTCGGGCGGCAAGGGCCAATACTTCTACCCAAAGGACCGCTGGGCCCCCTGCAAGGTCGATCGCGTTCTGAAGGATCGCGACGAAGTCAAACTTGGCGGCATCACACTGGTCGCCCGTTTGACGCCCGGCCACACGCGTGGATGCACCACGTGGACCTGGCGAGTTGAGGACGGCGGCAAGAAATACGATGTCGTGGTCATCGGCAGCCCCAACGTCAATCCTGGGTTTCAGCTGGTCAACAACAAGGACTACCCGGAAATAGCCGCCGATTTCGCCAGGACTTTCGAGGCTCTCAAGAGCTTGCCCTGCGACGTGTTTCTCGGTGCGCATGGCGGCTATTACGGCATGGTAGAACGGCACGCCCTGCTCAAGAAGGGACAGACGAACCCGTTCGTGAATCCCGTAGGCTACAAGGATTACGTCGCTCTCAAGGAGCGGGCGTTTCGCAAGACCCTGGCCGAGCAACAGGACAAGGCGAAGTAGGGAAAAGTGGAGCAAGGCGTGCCCTCCCTGTCGCGGACTTCAACAATCGGACGCGCAACTACCATGCCGCCAAGTAGCTCACTGCAGCGGTGATACAGGTTGGGACGCCCAATCGTCGCATTCACCTTGGTCTCGATGGGCAACGCGACCCTTGGTGTTCCCCGTCGTGATCGGCGAGTTGACGGACCCGTGGGTCGACGCCCCGGGCACCTGGGCGACGCTACGCGAGGCGCAGGCCAACGCTGCCAATCGACCGGAGTTCAGAGGAAACGTGACTTTCGTCGAGACACACGTCAATTCGTTCGGCCTGCGAAGGAGTCGCCCAACCCGGGCCACGGCCATCACGAAATCGGCAACGCGGAAACCTATTTCCTGGTCGGCGACGCTCTGGGCAAGGGCATGGTCAAGCTTCTTACGCCAGCGGCGAAGTAGTTCGAAAGAAGAGGAGAACTCCGTGATCAAACGCACTCTGGGAAACTCCGGCCTCGCCATCGCGCCGCTCGCGTTCGGTGGGAACGTCTTCGGCTGGACCGCGGATGAGGCGACGTCGCTTCAACTGCTCGATGCGTTCGTCGCCGCCGGGTGCAACTTCATCGACACTGCGGATTTTTATTCGCGATGGGCGCCGGGACATCAAGGCGGCGAATCGGAGTCCATCATCGGCCGCTGGTTGAAGAAGAGCGGGAAACGGAATCAAGTCATCATCGCCACCAAGGTCGGCATGGAGATGGGGCCGGACAAGAAAGGGCTCAGCAAAGCTTACATTCTCCGCGCGGTCGAGGACTCCTTGCGCCGCTTGCAGATCGACTGCATCGATCTCTATCAAGCCCACATCGACGATCCTGCGACGCCGCTGGAAGAAACGCTCAACGCTTTCGCCGGCCTGATCAAGCAGGGAAAGGTTCGCGTGATCGGCGCATCCAACTACTCCGCCGAACGGCTCGCACAGGCGCTGGAGATCAGCCGGCGGCTGGGCTTGCCGCGCTACGAAAGCTTGCAGCCGCACTACAATCTTTGCGAGCGCGCCGACTATGAGACGAAGCTGGAACCGGTTTGCCTCGCGCACGGTATCGGCGTCATCAGCTATTTCTCATTGGCCAAGGGGTTCCTGACGTGCAAATATCGCACTGAGGCGGATCTCACGAAAAGTGTGCGCGGCCAGGGGGTCAAGGCGTACCTGAATGAGCGCGGCTTACGTATCCTCGAAGTCCTGGACCAGATCGCCAAGGACAAACACTCGACGCCTGCCCGCGTCGCGCTCGCCTGGCTCATCGCTCGGCCGAGCATCACCGCCCCAATCGCCAGCGCCACAAACCTCGGCCAACTGACCGACCTGATCGAAGCGACGAAGCTCGAACTCGATCGGCCGGCGATTGAGGCATTGAATCAAGCGAGTGCGTGGGAATGATCTGCCGACGCTGGCTTCGTCGCTTTGGCGCACTACCCTGATATCAGAAGACCGAGTATCGCCTTCCTGAGACTCGATCCCGAATTCACAAGACTTACGAGGATATCTCATGTCCAAGCCATGGGCGACATTTCTAACCTTCACGTTTTTGGTTACGCAAACAGCTTTTGCCCAGCCGGTGCGTAAGTTTGACGACCCCGGTTCCCCGCCCTTTAAGGTGCTGAAAATCGGCGCGAATCCGCCGCTGGATGTGGACGGCAATTATGTGATCGGCCCCGAATACACGCCCGCCTCTGAACGCAAGGCGGTCGAAGGAGTTCCACAGGGAAAGGTGAAACAATTCACCATCGATTCGAAGGAGACCAAACTCTTCAACCCAGGAATTGCCCGAAAGGTCTTCGGGAAGGTCGATCCGAAAAATCCCAAGACTCTGATCGTCGAGACCCACACCATCGACTACAAGCGTCAGACTACCGTTTACATCCCTGCCCAGTATGTGGCGGGCAGCGAGGCGCCGTTCATGGTCATCCACGACGGTCCCACGGGCAAACCGAACATGCAGTTGCCCCAGATCCTCGACAACTTAATCGCGCAGAAACGTGTGCCGCCAATCGTCGCCATCTTTGTCGCCAACGGCGGCGGCGACGCCCAGGGGCATGAGCGTGGCAAGGAATACGACACGATGTCCGGGATGTTTGCAGATTACATCGAAGCCGAGGTCCTGCCGCGCGTGGAGAAGAACTGTGAGGTCAAGCTGACCAAAAAACCCGACGGCCGCGCGGCCATGGGCAACAGCTCCGGCGGATCGGCCGCACTCATCATGGCCTGGTATCGCACGAATCTTTACCATCGCGTGCTGACCACTTCGGGTACGTTCGTGAACCAGCAATGGCCCTTCAACCCCGAGACGCCCGGTGGCGCCTGGGACTTTCACGAAACGATCATTCCGAATAGTCCCAAGAAGCCCATCCGGATTTTCATCTCCGTGGGGGACCGGGATTCATTGAATCCCAACATCATGCGCGACGGGATGCACGACTGGGTCGAGGCCAACAACCGCATGGCGAAGGTGCTGAAAGCCAAGGGCTATGAGTACCAGTATCTCTTCTGCCGCAACGCTGGCCACAGCATTGGCAATGCCCAGGCGCAATTCCTGCCGCACGCCATCGAATGGGTGTGGAGAGGGTATGCGCCCAAGAAGGGCGAGTGATTTCTGCAACCTTGGCCGGGGTCGGGGTACCGACCTCGGCCAAGGATCACGGATATCGATGAAAAGGGTAACGCCATGCTGCGCGAGATTGCTTTCTTGACGCTGGTCCTGTCCCCATCTCTTCTCTCGGCACAGCAAGCTGTGCCGGACTACAAGAAGTGGCGCTTGGTCTGCGCCAAGCTGCCGGCGAATCGGGAACTCAAGGGAACGCTGCCGGACAAGAAGCTGCTACCGCTCCCTGCGTTCGCCGACTTTGAACGGGTCCTCGACGCCTATCTGCGTCTCGAGCGCGAGGGACCGCTTGCCGATGCCAAGGCCTGGGTCGCCAAACAACCGGATCCCAAATTGTTTTTCGATTTCACCCGCAGCTGGTACGCCGGCAAGAAGATTCCGTTTCAGCCATTCGCGGCCAAGCTCGTCCTGCCGAACGACGCAACTGCGATCATCATGGGCGATTTGCACGGCGACGTGCGTTCCCTCTTGTGCACGCTCGATGAATTGAACGAGCGCAAGATTCTCGACGGGTTCCGCTTCCGCGAATCGAAATACCATTTCCTCTTTCTGGGCGACTTCACCGATCGCGGCGCATACGGGACCGAGGTCCTCTACACGCTATTCTGCCTCAAACTGGCCAATCCGGATCGAGTCCATTTCGCGCGGGGCAACCATGAGGATTTCCACATCGTATCTCGGTACGGATTTCTCGACGAGCTCCAGGCCAAATACGGGCAGCAGGCTAACATCGCGAAGGTCATGCGTTCCTACGACCTGATGCCGGTCGTGATCTATGTCGGCAACGGCAGCGATTTCCTGCAGATGAACCACGGCGGCATGGAGCCCGGTTATAATCCGCGCGGTTTGTTGGCGGCCGGCGGATCGCCCCGCTTTCAACTGTTGGGAAAACTCAACCAGAAAGCGTATCACGAGGCCCGAGCCGGTTGGTTGGGCAAGGATCCCGCCGTGCTGGCGCTGGCGGAACAGCATTTCGGCGATTTCACGCCCGAAGCGCCGACGACACCACGCAGCATTGGCTTCATGTGGAATGACTTCACCGTGTTCACCGACGAACCGGCGCTTGGCTATGAACGTTCCCTGGTTTTTGGCGCCCAGCCCACGCGACGGATTCTTGCCGACGCGAGCACCGACAAGCTGCGGGTCCGCGCCGTCGTTCGAGCCCACCAGCATGTACCGGAGCTGAATCCGCTCATGAGTCGCCTGGTCGCCAGCGACGGTATCTTTCGCCACTGGCAGGAAAACGAATCGACGGCCGATGCGAAGAAATCGGTGGACGCGCTTCGTCGCCATCTTCGTCCACAACAAACCCGGTCGATTCCCGACGGCTCGGTCTGGACTTTCAACGTCGCGCCCGACAGCATTTACGGAGCTCGCTGTCGTTGCGATTTCGTCACGGTGGGAATGCTCAAGCTGGCCCCAGCGTTCAAGGATTGGCAGATGAGCGTCGTCAGAATCCAGGTGTTTTGAAGGTCTACCCGTTGCGGGCAACCACCGAATGGCCAAATTATTGTGTCTTTGTTGCCGCACCACAGGATTGGCAATGCCAAGGGCACAATTCCAGCCGCACGCCATCGAATGGGTGTGGCAAGGGTATGCGGCCAAGAAGAGCAAGTGATCGGTCGGCGTCAAGGCAACCTTATTTCAAAACCTTTTCAACGAACGCAAACAGCGCCTTGGTGACGGGGTCGTCGTGGACTTGCCGACGCCGCCCTTGCCAAACCAGATGGCGAGACGGATCGGGGCGGCGGCGCGAGGACGGGAAGGCATCGCGAGCCGACACTACCACCGGAGTTCGTGCCGCGCCAAGGCCGTCCAGTAATTCGTAAATGGCAAAGAGATTTCTGCTTTTTATAGATTCATCTTGATGAATACGGTAACGAGAACAAGAACAACATTAACCCTGTTGAAGTCCGTCAAACAGTTATCTGGTCGCTTCCGCGCGAACGGGGACAGTCGCAGGTTGAAACAAGGGATGACACCAAAGCGGTCGCAGGGATGAAACCAGCTTGCTTATTGTTGGGAAGCCAATATTCGGCAATTGGCGTCGCGCCACACCCACCAAGAGAAGATAGTAGACCGTCGCGGCACGGACGAACCTTGCTGTCGCCAGCGGAGACGGAATCGCCAAAGAAATAGTCAGCTCGGCCGCCTCACGCGGCCGATAACGAGAAATACCACTTCGGGTGACTCACTTTTCGTCCGACCGGCTGGCGCACTTTTCGACCGACGTTTACAAGTTGGTTTGGCGACGAATACGTCTGTAGTCGGCCGTCGAGCCGGGAGGGCAGAACGAGGACACGCGAGTCCAACATGGCGGCAGGGATAATGCCTAGCCGGCTCTGAAAATTACCGCAAGGCCAAGCCATCCTGAATCCAACGCCAACGAGTCCCTCGCTTCGCGATCAGGTTTGAGAGCTGGTTGACTGCTCGAGCCGGAGCATTCCTTGATCACAAGGGCTACGTCAGGACGTCTGTAATTACCTCGCCACGCACGTCGGTCAGGCGATAGTCGCGGCCGCCGTGCCGATAGGTGAGACGAGTGTGGTCCAAGCCCAGCAGATGCAGGATGGTGGCGTGCAGATCGTGGACGTGCACCGGGTGGTCTTGCGCGTGCCAGCCGTATTCGTCCGTTGCTCCGTACGTCATGCCGCTCTTGATGCCGCCGCCGGCGAGCCACATCGTGAATCCGAACGGGTGATGTTCGCGGCCATTGTTCCCTTCGGCGGTTGGTGTGCGGCCGAATTCGCCACCCCAGAGCACCAAGGTGTCGTCGAGCAGACCGCGTGATTTCAGATCGGTCAGCAGTGCCGCGATCGGCTGATCGACGGCGGCGCAGCGGCTCGGCAGTCGCTCGCGCAGACCGCCATGATGGTCCCAGGCGTTGTTCTCCGGAGCGTCGAAAAGCTGGACGAAGCGCACGCCGCGTTCCACCAGTCGTCGGGCCATGAGACATTGCCGGCCGAACATATCGGTGGCGGGATTGCCGATGCCATAAAGCCGGTGTGTGAGGGTGGTCTCCAGCGAGACATCGAATGCCTCCGGAGCTTCGCGTTGCATGCGGAAGGCCAGTTCAAAGGAGGCGATCCGGGCGTCGAGCGGACTGTCGATGACTCGTTCACGCCGATGGATTTCATTGAGCTGGCGAAGTGCGTCGAGATTGCCGCGCTGGCGCTCCGGGTCGCCGAACGGATCGCGCAGGTTGGCAACCGGATTGCGGAGATCGCGGACCAGCGTCCCCTGGTAGGCAGTGGGCAGGAAACTGGAAGACCAGAGTTGCGCCCCCTGAAAGACCGCGGCGGGACTGACGACGACGAAGCCGGGCAGGTTCTGATTCTCGGTCCCCAGCCCATAGACGAGCCACGACCCCATGGCTGGCCGCGAGAAGGCTTGATCGCCGGTGCACATTTGCAAGGCGGCGCCCGAATGGTTGATGTTGTCGGCCACCATCGAGCGGATGACGCAGATGTCGTCGATGCGGGAGGCCACGCGGGGCAACAACTCGCTGACGGCGGTGCCCGATTGACCGTGGCGGGCGAACTTCCACGGTGACGCCAACAGGTTGCCGGTCCTGGTGCGTTCGAGTCGGGGCCTTTCGAATGGCAGCGGTTGGCCGTTGCGCTCCGTCAGGCGAGGCTTGGGATCGAAGAGATCCACATGCGAAGGACCGCCGGGCATGTACAGGAAAATGACGCGCTTGGCCCGCGGCGGGTAATGCGGCGGCCGAACCGCGAATGGCTGCGACGCGCGATCGGGGGTCGGTGTTCCTGCCGCCAGCAAATCGGCCAGGGCGAGAAGCCCGAAGCCGCCGCCGGCGTGGGACAACAATTCACGGCGTGATAACTGCGTATCAAATTGCATGATGGTTTCCTGCGGACGACGAATCGTTGTGACCATGTTAATCCAGGAAAACAAACTCATTGCTGCACAAGAGCACATGGGCGAGGTTCAGCCAGGCCCGTTCCGCACGTTGTTTGCCGGCCTGGGCAAGAATCTGCTGGCAGATTTTCACCTCGTCGGCGTGTGCAGGCCGAGCGAACAGCAACTGGTAAGCGCGCTGGATGCGTGCGGTTTCATCGGTCGGGACCTCACGTGTTAGCCGTTTCGCTAGTTCCTTAGCCTGAGTTACGGTGAAATCGTGGTTGAGAAGGAACAGCGCCTGTGGGGCCACCGTACTGACATTGCGTTTCTCGTCCGACGTATCCGGATTGGCCGCATCGAACAAGGTCGCGAAGGTGCTGCGGTCCCAGCGAGCCGTCTGCACGTAAAGAGATCGACGTGCCGTATTCAGGTCCACGGCTGCCGGTCCACCTCGTGCCAGGTCAAGCCGACCCGCGACGGCAAGCATGGCATCGCGAATCGCCTCGGCTTCAAGGCGGCGGGCCGAGAATCGGCCGAGCCAGCGATTGTCCGGGTCCTGGATTATTTGCGCGCGGGGAACCGTGCTGGCTTGCTGGTAGGTGGCCGACAGCATGATCCGCCGATGCAGTTTCTTGAGAGACCAGCCGTCCTCGACGAACCGGGCCGCCAGCCAATCCAGCAGTTCCGGATGCGATGGGGGTTCGGACAGCATGCCGAAGTTGTTGGGGGTACGCACCAGCCCGGCGCCGAAATGTCCCTGCCAGACTCGGTTGACGATTACCCTGGCCGTGAGCGGATGATCCTTGGAAGCAATCCAGTGCGCCAATTCACGCCGACCGCTGCCATTGGCGATTGGCGGCTGAGCGTTGCCGGCGAAGAACTGCGGCAGCCGGCGTGGAATCACCGCGCCCAACCGCGTGAAGCTGCCGCGCAGGTGCAACGGAACGTCCTGAATCTTGGGGAACATTCCGCCCGGCGTGCCGCCTTCCTGTGCCGCTTCTGCGACCGGCGGCGCGGGGAGCAACTCGCCTTGCAACTTGTCGCGCTGCTTGACCAGCATCACTCGGCCAGAATCGTCGGCAGGCAGCTTCGGCGACTTCTTGTCAAGTTCCGCGAGCTTCGCGCTGATCTCGTTGATACGCTTCAGTTGTTGACCGCGCTGCGCCAGGTAGGACGGGGGAACCAACGGCACCCGATTCAACACGTACTCCGCGCCTTTCGCGCCGAGGTCTTTCAGAATGTGCGTGCTGTAGAAAATTCCGGCGAGGGCGTAATAGTCTTCGTGCGAAATCGGGTCAAACTTGTGATGATGGCAGCGGGCGCAACCGAGCGTTAACCCGAGAAACGCCTGGCCGATCGTGTCGATCTGGTCTTGGACCATATCGCTGACAATTTTTTCCTTGCAGGCATCCCCGCGATCCCAAACTCCATTGGAAAGAAACGTGGTGGCGATCAGCCCCTCGGGATAAATCTCCTTGCCATCGGGGCTCGGCAGCAGGTCGCCGGCGATCTGATGGACGATGAATTGATCGAAGGGGATATCGCGATTGAACGAATCAGCGACCCAGTCGCGGTAGCGCCATGCCTCCAGCGGCTCGCAAATGGCGGTACGAGCTTTCGGATCGCCATCGTGATAGTCGGCGTAACGAACTACGTCGAGCCAATGCCTGGCCCAGCGTTGGCCGTAGGCAGGAGAAGCCAGTAGACGAGTGACGACTTTCTCGAACGCCTCGGCCGAATCGTCACGCAGAAAGGCTTCCACGTCCTCGGGCGTCGGCGGAATGCCGATCAGGTCGAACGTCGCCCGGCGGATGAGGGTCGGTCTGTTCGCGGCCCGTGCCGGGGTGAGGTCGCGTGCCTCAAGCATCGCGAGAACGAAGCGGTCGAGGTTCGATTGGACCCAGGATGCTTTGCGGACTGCGGGCGGAGTGATCGGCCGCACCGGCTGAAACGCCCACCAACGGCGCTGCGCGTCGGTGACCTGGTACTTTCCCCCGGGCGCTGCGACGACGCCTTTCGGCGTGGCAGGCCAGGGGGCCCCGAGGTCGATCCACCGTTTGAGCTTCGCGATCTCAGCATCCGACAGCTTGCCCGCGGGGGGCATCTTCGGTTCGCCTCGGTAGCCAACCGCTTTGATGACGCGGCTTCCGCCTGCCTTGCCGGGAACAATCGCCGGGCCGGTGTCGCCGCCTTTGAGCCATGTTTCACGCGAATCGAGCCGTAGCCCTCCCTCCTGTTTTTTCGCGCCATGGCACTTGAAACAGTGCTCGACGAGGAGCGGCCGAATCTCGTTCTCGAAGAACGTGTCCGCAGCCGGAGACTTTGCGGTTGGTCCGCCCGCCTCTGCCCCGGGGACGATGACGGTCAGACAGGTCAGTATCCATGCGACTCGCGTCATTGGTGGTTTCTCGTGGCTATTTCTGGGTTTTGGTATCCTAACCAAGGAGTTCACGCCGAAGCACGCCAGTGCCGGTAAGTGGCATGGGCTTGCCGGTGGGACCGGAAAACGTGCTCTCCGGGTCGATGCCCATTAGATAAAACGCGGTCGCGAGAATGTCCTTGGGCGAGATCGGCGTCTCTTCCACATCGCCGGCGTGCCTGTCCGTTCGGCCGACGAGGTTGCCTTTCCCCATGCCGCCGCCAGCATAGACCTGAGAGTAAGCGCGCGACCAATGGTGTCGGCCTGCGCCACGTGGTCTCGAATCGATTTGCGGCGTGCTTCCATGCTCGCTGAGCACCAGCACCATGGTCTCATCCAAAAGCCCGCGTTGTTCCAAGTCCAGGATGAGCGCACTGAATGTTTGATCGAAAACCGGCAGCAAGAAATCCTTCAGCCGACCGTAGTGGTTGTGATGCGTGTCCCACGAACCGGCGTTCAGCCCGTATGCGTCCCAGATCACCGTGACGAACTTCGCGCCCGCTTCGATCAAACGCCGGGCCGCCAGACAGGATTGACCGAAGAGGGTCATGCCGTATACGTCGCGAATCTGCGTGGACTCGCGCGAGAAATCCAGCGCGCCGTGCATTTTCCCGGAGGTTAGCAGCGAGAACGCCATCTGCTGCTGCTGAGTGAATGTCTGCGTTCGCTCGTTTGCATCCAGATTTCGACGGGCATGATTGAACTGCGCGAGCAAACTGCGCCGCAACTCTAGCCGCGCCGAGTCTCGTTCCTGGTTAGCAGCTTCCCCAAACTGCAGCCGGTCGGTCGGTCTGATGCCGAGAAACGGATCCTTGAATACCCTCCCCGAAACAATCTCCGGAGCATTCGTCGCCCCTTCGGCCGTGAAGTTCGTGTAGGTCGGATCGTACCGCATGCCCAGCATGGCTCCATAGGGGCCAGCCAGCGGTGGGATCTCATTCTTCGATCCCATCGGAAACGGCACGGCGATATTTCGCGGCATCTCGGATGGTCTTCCGCCGGTCCGCCGGTCCTCGAAATAATCCACCAGGGAACCGATGAACGGCCATTGCCGGGGGTTACGAGGCTGCGATTCGATCCTCGTATCGACTTCCGAAATGCCAGTCAGAGCGTAGACGGTGCCATGCAGCGGAAAGCGATGCGTCAACGAGCGGACCACCGTCAATCGATCCATGATCCGAGCGATCCTGGGCAGGTGGTCGCCGATGTGGATTCCCGGCACGCTGGTGGGAATCGCTTTCATCTCGCCTTGAATCTCGGCCGGCGCCAGCGGTTTTGGATCGAACGTCTCATGTTGCGGCGGCGAGCCGTACTTGTAAATCAGGATGCACGACTTCGCTTGCCCGAATTCTGGGCCAAGATTGGCTGGCCTGGCTTGCGCCTGCCTGGGGCCAAGAACATCGTGCAGCGCCAGGCCAAACGCTCCAAGCCCGCCGATGTGCAGCAGATCGCGTCGTGTCAAGCCGTCGCACAATTCCTTTCGATTGCCGAATAGTCGGAGCATTGTCTCAATACCTCGTAACAGCCCCGGCAGTTACAAATCGTGGACGAGCGCTGCCGAGAATTGGCGCACCATTCGCCGGTTGGCAGTTCGTCGGGCTCATCTTTCTCGGTGCAGTGGAACTCCCGGCGATAACGCCGAGCCGACCTGCGCCTCCTATTTGTCGTCATTCATCCGCTTCAGCACCCAAGCGGCAACTTCGTCGTGGGCCGCGTCATGAATGCTGTGGCCGACCGTCGGCATTACGTGCAGTTCCACAAGAACCGGGGTCTTTTTGGTGCTTGACGCCTTCACTAGAGCACGCGTGAAGGCGATGGCGTCGTCGGTGTTGACGCGATAGTCGGAATTGCCGATGCAGAGCCAGACCGCACGCCCTGCGGGCTTGTCGGTGAGATAGATGACAGCCAGCGCCTCCGTCCCGGCATGTTTTTCCAATCCCTTGAATTCCCGCAGCGCCGGCAGCGTGGTGACCGGTGCAAACGCGGCCACGCAACGGACGCGAGGCTCAGCGGCGGCGAAGTGCAAAGCCGCGAACCCACCCCGCGAGGTTCCGCACGCCGCCACGCGACGGGGATCGGCATAGCCCTCCTTGACGAGGTGATCGAGGACCGCGGAACTTCGCGCCAGAAAATCCTTCAGCAGGGGATCACCTTTTTCGACGCGTTTCCTCCATCCATCGATTCCGCCAGATTCACCCGGTCGCTGGTCCTCACCGTGGCAAGGGAGGTCAACTGAGATGCACAGGTACCCCGATTGGGCCAGAATGCGGCCCGCTTTGTTGTAATTGGGATTGGACAGCGTCTCGGCGCTGCCGCCGGCAAAGACAAACAGCGTCGGGGCCGGGGCGGCAGGCTTCTCCCCGAGCAGAGCGAAGCGGATGCCCGAAGGGGTGGCGAGACGTTGCACCTTCTTTTCCGATTTAGCTCCAGTTGCCTGCACGCCACTCGAGGTCTCCTCTGCCTGCACGAAGACAGTGAGCAGGGTGACTGCCACTGCGACCGAGTATTGCAGAAACACGCGTAAAGATCGCTGTCGCATAATGATTTCCTCAACAGCAAATGCGGAGACCGCGGGTACTCGAGTCAGGCAATTCGAAACTGTGAAGTTAGTCGAGGCCACCAACGGCTATGGTTGTCCCATCAACTCCGAGGTCGCGGTTACATCACCGAATACCGGGATTGGCCGCCGCGGGCAATCATGCAACAATATAGTGGGATCAATGGAACAGGATGAAGTCAGGTTGATGCTAACCGATTACTTGCTAAAGTCAATGGAGTTACCAAGCTCGGACCGCATCGCCGCCTACCCCGCCGCCAATCCCTACTACTCCTCCAACCTCGGCGCCACCATCTACCGCGCGCTCGGCGTCGATCCGCGCACGGCAATCGCCGACCGCTTGAATCGGCCCATGCAGTTGAACGAGGGGGAGATCATTGCTCCGCTCTTTACCGGGGCAACCAATTAGGCTTGGGTGGGGAGAGACTTTGCAGCCTGTCCGACGTGTGTTTCCCGATGATTGGACAGCCGCGCAAGCCGTCGCCCGATCACCCGGCGTTATGCGATGGCCGTGAGGGGGAGGAATGATCTGCGATGTTCCCATTCTCCCCCACAATGGAAGATAATAGAGACAGAAGATGTCATTATTCATTTGTGAGGAGCACTCATGCCGGCATTGGATTTCGACAAAGTGCACTGCGCCCCTAGCGTGGTCCAGCAAGGTACATGTTACTGGTCCAGTGCTAGGGGCGCAGTGCAGTGTGTGTATTGGCGCGCAGCGCAAGGCAAAACGCGCCTTTGCCGGAGGAGCCTTAGAGCAGTTCATGGATCGGCCTGCCCGGGCCGACGATGCTGACGGGGCGGCCGGAGGCGTCTTCGTAGTGGGTATCCAGGGGGATGCTGAGCGCTTGGTACAGCGTGGCCAGCAAGTCGGCGGGGGAAACCGGGCGTTCGCTGACCCTGCCGCCGCGAGGTTCGCTTGCCCCGACTACCTGGCCGCCTCTCAGGCCGCCGCCGCCAATCAGCACCGAGAAGCAATTGGACCAGTGGTCGCGGCCGGCGTGGCCGTTGATGAGCGGGGTGCGGCCAAACTCGCCGGCGCAGTAGAGGACGACGTCGTTCAACATTCCGCGATGGTCCAGATCTTCGACCAGCGCCGCGATCGCGACATCGAGGGGCGGTAGATGCTCCTCCAGACCCTGCTCGATGTTGTCGTGGTGGTCCCAGTAACCGGTGTTGATGGTGACACAGGTGGTCCCCGCCTCGACCAGCCGTCGCGCCAACAGCGCGCTCTGGCCATAGAGGTGGCGGCCGTACTGGTCGCGCAGTCGTGGGCTCTCCTGGCTCAAGTCGAAGGCGTTGCGCACGCGGTCACCGGTCACCATGTCCAGCGCCTGTGCCCGGAAGCTATTCAGCCCCTCGAGTGTACCCGTACGGTCCACGTCGCGGCGTAGCGTATCAAACTCGCGGACCAGGCGAGCGTGATTGTCAACGCTCCGCACGGATAACCCCGGCGGCAGGGCCAGGTTCGGCATGCGAAAGTCGTTGGCATTCGGGTCGGCCCCAACTTCGAAGGGGTTATGCGCCGCTCCCAAATAGACCGCGCCTTGATACCCAAACGCCTCCGCCCGTGGAATGGCCACATAGGGTGGCATGTGCGGCTGGCCGGCCCCGCGACTGCGAGCGATCACCGAGCCGAACGACGGCTTTTGCGCAGCGTTTCGCGCCAGCGTCGGCCCGAAGTAGCCGGTTTGCATCCAGTGAGCCGAGGGAGCGTGGATCGCATTCTGATGATGCACGGACCGGACGATGGAAAGGCGGTCCATCACGCGAGCCTGGCGCGGAAACCGCTCCGTGATCCGGATGCCCGGCACGGACGTGGCGATCGGCCGATAGGGGCCGCGAAACTCGGCCGGCGCATTCGGCTTCAAGTCATAGGTGTCCTGCTGGCTCATGCCGCCATGCGTCCAGAAAACGATCAGCGCTTTGTTGGACGTGCCGCTTGCGCCGGCGGCCCGCAAACGCAGCACGTCGGCCAAACTCAGGCCCAGGCACGATGCCCCCAGACTCAGAAAGTTCCGACGGTTGATATTTGACATGTGCACTCCCAAGCCCAGGGGTGAGGTACTCCGAATCCCTGGGATAACCTTAATGGTTAAACAAAAATTCGTTCGTCGCCAACAGCGACCAGAGCAGGGAGCCGTAGGCTTCCTTGCGGTCGGCCTGAGATTCAAGAAACTCCACGGCGATCGCCATTTCCCTTGGCCGCGGCGCACGGGCGAAGACGCGTAGAAAGATGTCGCGCACGTTCTCCTCGTGCGACTTCTTATTGCTCACGAGCCGGCCCACGTACCCTTTGTCGGAAGTCAACTTTCCCTGAAGCTCGGCGGAGCTGACCAATTCCAGGGTCTGCCCCAGGGCGGGCGCATCCACCCGCTCACATTCGCATGCGGAGTTGCGGGCAGATCGGCCAAACACGTCCAGAAAGTGACTGGGCACCGCTTCGTCGGGCAGGTCGATGGCCCGGGTCCCCTTCGGGAAGTCGCCCGCCACACTACGGAATTTCGTCGGCGACTCGAGTACCTGCCCAAAGGCGTCGAGCAGCACTTCGGCGGGCAACCGGCGCGGGTAATAGCGGGCGAAGCTCTGTACGTCGTCCGTGTTGGCCTCCACCGGCACCGAACTCAGACCATAGGCGGCCGAGTTGCAAATGACGCGGATCAGATGCTTGACATCGTAACCGCTGGCGACGAAATCCCGGGCCAGCGCGTCGAGCAGCTCGGGGTTGCTCGGCGGGTTCGTGCTGCGGGCGTCATCGATGGGATGGATGATGCCGCGGCCCAAGAAGTGGCCCCACATGCGATTGGCCATGGTCCGGGCGAAATAGGGGTTGTCGGCGGCGGTCATCCATTTGGCGAGGGCGCGGCGAGGGTCATCGTACCGGCTGAGCTTGAACTCCGGGCCGCCCGGCGCGCGGGGCAGCATCACCTGTTTGGACCGGGGATGAACGACTTCCCCCTGATCGGCAAGGAAGATCGTCTCGTTGGTTGGGACCTCGGCATCCGCGAAGCCCCCCTTGCGACCGACACGGGCGAAGACGGCCGCCAGCTGGTGGTAATCGGCCTGCTCCAGCGTTCAGCCGGATGGTGATGGCATTGATCGCACTGAATGCGCATCCCGAGGAACGCCTGCACCACCGATTCCACGTACTCCGGCGTGGTGCGAACGGTTCGGTACCAGACCGTCGGCGGATTGGTTTCCTGGCTGCCGGACGCGGTCAGGATCGCGCTGACGAAGCGATCGTACGGCATGTTGTCGGCAATGCTGTCGCGGATCCAGCCCGCAAAAAGAGCCGTGCCCGGGCGCTGGCGGCTGGTGCTGTAACCGCGGCCGCGATTCCGCAGTATGTCTCCCCACTTCAGCGCGAAGTAGCTGGCGTACTCCGGCCGTTCGAGCAGGCGGTCGATCAGACGAGCCCGCTTATCCTGACGTTTGTCGGCCACGTAGGTCTTCACCTCGTCGGGCGTGGGCAGCGTGCCACAGATGTCGAGCGACGCACGGCGAATGAATTCCTCATCGGCAGCCAGCGGCGAAGGCAAGATGCCCAGCCGCTTCCAGTTGGCAAGGAGATCCCTATCGATAGCCGACAGGCTGTTGGCTTTCTCCCACGCTGCGATGGCGTGCCCGTTCGGAGTCTCCTTGTGCGTATGCGGGACGGTGCCGTGGAAGACGGTCATCTGATCGGCGTAGCGGACCATGACGGCGAACAGGCCGCTGCGGTTCTTTGCTTGTACCACGCCGGCATCGTTCACTTCGGCGATGTCGGGTTCATTCGACTGATAGACGGCCTGGCGTGTCACGTCACGTGCTGTGCCGGTCGAGAAATGAGCGGTGACGCGCAAAGGTTGTCGGCGGTTCTTGGGGTCGAAGGAGCCTCGGTCGGGCGCGACGGTAATCCGGTCCAGCACCGGATCAGAACTGCTGGCCGGGCGGGCGCCGTTCTCGATCCAGCGCAAGATGGTTTGGTAATCCTGCGAGCCGACGGTCAACCGTTTCCCTCCACCGTGCGCGAGCGTGCCGGTGGCCTTGAGCAGAAGGAGACTTTGCGGCGGGGCGGTCGGCAAGAGTCGCCGGCCACGCGCCTCCTGGACAATCGCTTCAAAATCCTGGTCTGGCTCGAAACCGAGCAGCGACAAGCTGAAACCATTCTGACCGCCCGTCTTACCGTGGCAGCCGCCGCTGTTGCAGCCGAGCTTGGTGAAGAGTGGCGCGACGTCCGTGTTGAAATAAACGGGTTGGGGCTGGGCTGCGGCGCACGAGGCAAAGGCGATCAATGCCAGCAAGGTCATGGCCAAACGAAATCAGCAGGTGCTCATTCAGTGATCTCCAACTCCACAAACCGGCTCGCGCGATAAACGGGCTGATCCTCCACCGTGCCGATGGCATCCAGGCGAAGGAACTGCTGGCGACCCAACGGCGCATCCTCAGTGGCAATCACCTGGAGCGATCCCGAATCGGTCTGGCCGACGAAAGTGACGCCGCGGGCGCGCAGACCGACGACTCCGCCGGGCGCCACCAACTTCGTGTGAATCTTGCCGATGAAGCCGTGTTTCCTCTCTGCAGTATAACCGAGCTGGATGATCTTGCCACGCGCGATTTTCCGCGGCGTGTTGGAGTCGATCTCCAGGACGATGCGCGCTGGGCGGATGTTGACGGTTATCGGATTGCTCACCAGCGTCACGCCAGGTTTTCCAGTGCTTTCGGCTAGCACGGCAAACGTGTAGGGGCCAGGCGGCAGCGACGCGGGGAAGAAAAAGCTGATCCAGCCCTTGGTCTTGCCGACCGGGACCGTTGCGCTGGCATTGATTGCGAGCCGCGGTAACCCGACCCCGGTCAGGCGAAACGGTCCAAGCGAACCATCGAGCCGTTGTTCGACATCGACGGCCACGTCGAGAACGCTTTCCTGGTCGATCACCGCTGCGTTGGGAGAGGCGGTCAGGAGAATGCTGGCCTCCGATGTGGTCGCCAGGGGGATCTCCTGCGTGAGCCGACCGGAGGGGGTTGGCAGTCCGGGCCAGATCATGGCGCCGCCGTGGGCCGGCCGTTTGATTTTCGTGCCGCCCAGGTCCGCATGTCCCACAAGTTGCAAACCGCCGGCGAATGGCGGACCATCGCTGGCCGCGCTCAACACCACGATGCCGCGGTCTTGACCCGGACCGATCCAGATGTCCGGGCACTGAATCCCCGGGGGCAACTTCTCGGCGGCGACGCGGATCGGCCCGGACAGGCCGCGCGCTCGCACCGTGTCGATGGTTTCGAGGTTTCGTTTCTCGGACTTGCCCGACGGATCGCCGATGAGCCCGGTGGCGCCGCCGATGAGCACGATCACCTGATGCCCGGCGCGGCGGAAGTGGCGCAGACACATGAGCGGGATGAGGCTGCCGGCGTTCAGGCTGGTCGCCGTCGGATCGAAACCGATGTACATCGGGCACTTGTCGGTCTCGAAGACCGCTTGCAGATTCTCGGCCGTCGCCTGGTGAATCAGGCCTCGCCATTGCAGTTTGGTGAAGACATTCATGCGGATGATTTCCTTGCCGCTTGCGGCGTAGCAGATCGTTGCTACGCCGCAAGCGGCGACTTGCGGCTTCGCGCTCGCGGAATATGATCTTTTGTAACGAATTCTCACCGCAAGTTAAGGGAAGCACCATGTCGGAATCGATCGGCCATGGCGTCAAGATGTCGCGGGCGCGGCGATTCATCTGCGATCTGTTGCACGCCGGTATGCAGGTGCCGCTGGTGACGATCCAAAAGGACATGAATGTCGCCGACCTGATCGCCGCACGCAAAGGCGCCGACCCGCGGCCGAGCTGGTGCGCCATCTTTACGAAGGCGTATGGCAAGATGGTCGCGTCGCGGCCCGACATGCGCCGCGCGTGCTTGACGGTTCCGTGGCTGCGAATGTTCGAGTATCACGCGACCTCGGCGGACGTGACCATCGAGGTAAACCACGAGGGAGAGAATTGCCTTGCGTTTGTGAAGGTCCGCAAGCCGGAATCGTTGCCGCTATTGGAATTTGATCGAATCATCGCGGCTGCGTGGGCCAAACCGATGAAGCTGCACTCGTTTCAGGATGCGCTCTTCCTGGCGAGATTCCCGCAATGGCTTCGTCGATTCGCGCTGTGGTTCATTCTGAACGTATCCGGCCGGCTGCGGGCGCGCTACTTCAGCACCTTCGGCGTGACGAGCGTGGGCAATTGGGGTGTCGAGTCGGTAAAGCCGATCGCACCGGCGATCTCGATCCTGCAATACGGCGCGATCGCCCCCGACGGCAAGGTGTCAATCCGCATGACCTACGATCATCGCGTGCTGGATGGCTCCGGGCCCTCGACGGCGCTTAATGAGATGGAGCAGTTCTTGAAGACTGAAATCCTCGCGGAGGTGAAGGCATTGCCGGCGGTCGGGGCGGGCGCTTGCCAGAGTGACTCGGCGAAATGCGTCGGTCAAGAAAGCGAGAGATCGAGCGTTGAAGGAGCTGATGGAGTTCGTGGGAAAGGGACGAAGGCGAGGTCAAGCTGCGTGACGTCGAACGCGGAACTCCCGAGCTGATCGAAACATCATGTGTCGCATCTGACCTTCGAGCATCTGTGAGGCAAATCCGAAAACAACGGAGCATTTCCGGTGACTCCGGTGTCGTCGGAAACGATGAGCGGGTTCAGAATTGCAATCAAGAAGGTGGCGCATCGAAAACCAGCTTTTCGCGCATCCAAGGAGGGAAACTCGATGGGAAGCCTAAACCAGATCCGCCATGGTCGTTGCCGACAAACGCCAACAGACGACCAGAGCATGATCACTCAACGCATGCTGAAAGAGCTTCGCACCCTCCAGGGCATGCAGAACCTCTACACCGAGCTTCGAGAAAAAATCCTGCATCTCCTTGACGCCGGTGCCGACGTCGAGAATGGCACCTTCACTCTTGACGACGGCGAACCTGATCGCGATTCTCAGCGACGAGGAGGTGCAGCTACTCAAGGCGCTGGTGGAACCTACCGTGGTCACGCGCCTCACTGTGGGTAGGACTGCCGGCGACGTTGAATTCTCCGGTTTCTGAGGAGGTCGGTCCCGCGGCCGCCAAATGGGTTTGGCCGCGGGCGTGCATCGCTCACTTATCCAATTTGGTTGACGTCGTAGGTGATTCCGGAGGTCTGTCTGACAGGCGGCATCGGTCGCCGGCATTTCCGATACTTTGGCGGAAGGCGAGAGATCGCTCTAGCGGTTTGACTGGCTTGACTCCTCAGGGCCAGCGCCCACTAAAGCGTTGCTACGTTAAGTACTTCCAGCAGGAACTCCTCGTTCCAACCGCAACTGCGGCGTTTCATGACGAGGCTGCCTTTGCCGGGATGTTGTTTTAGCAGCGACAGAATGAAGCGATTAAGCCAGGCAA
>SHZY01000150.1 GCA_009692065.1 Gemmataceae bacterium | reverse complement strand
CGAGACGCCCCCGTAGCCCCAGGTTTTGGCTTCCGCCGCCGCCCACAATCGTCTTTGGCGCTCATCCAACGACGAAGCCAGGCCTTCGAACCGTTGGCGTATCGCAGCCTCCATGCTTGCGCGTCGCATGGAGCAGGTGTATGAAACAGCTGCGAAGTTGTAACACTAATTAACGGACGGCCCCTTAATCAACGGGCTGCTACGCTTTCTGCTCCGACTTTTGCGCGATACAATGAGCCGGGCCAGCAGCGTCACAATTCCAGGGGCCGGCAACCATGAGCGCCAACCAAGAGGCTGAGACGACGGGCTCGGCGCCGAGCGCTCCGGGTTTGCCAATCCAAGTTTCGGCCAACAAGAGACGGCTTGCCTTGGCCGGGTTGCTGGTACTCATCGTCGTCGCCGCGGCCGGCGCCTGGATCTATGTGCGCTTCGGGGGCGATGCCGACTACCGTGCTGTTCAGGATGCTCTCGCGCGGCGCGATTTTCAAGAAGCCAGCCGACGGCTGCAAAAATACCTCGACGCCAAGCCAGGTGATCGCGCCGTTCGGCTGCTGACGGCCCAGACCGCCCGTCGGCAAGGAGATTTCCAGGATGCGGCCAGCCATCTGCAAATCTACGAGAACCACGCCGGCGCCGATGCCGACGTCGATCAAGAACGCCGGCTTTTGCGCATCCAACAGGGCAACTTGATCGAAGCCGAGGCGACGCTCGCGTGGTGCGCAAAAAATCCAAACGCCCTCCAAACGCCCCTGATGCTCGAGGCACTGATCGAAGGATGCCTGAGCGGTCTGTGGGCGACCTTGCAGTGCGAGATGGCCGGGCAGGGGGAAGTGAGCCCGGCCGACTTCGCACGGGCGCAACGGGCCATCGATCAATGGCTCGCGCAGCGCCCCGGCCAGCCCGATCAGGTGCAGGGGCACGTATGGCTCGGAAAACTTCATAGCGTCGCCCGCGATTATCCCAAGGCCCACGCGGCTTTTCGCAAGGCAGTCGATCTCGACCCGCAGAGTTTTGCGGCGCGGGAGCTGCTGGGCCTGTCGCTCTTGCACGATGCCCCCGCGGAAGCAGCCTTGCACCTGCAAGCGTTGCATCAGCGCGATCCGGCGAATGCGAAGATCAGCTACTTTCTGGCGACGGTCCGGCGCACCCTCGGCGAACTCGAAGCGGCGGCCCAGCTGCTCGACGCGGTGCTGGCCCAGCAACCGGAGCACGTGCCGGCACTCGTGGAACGCGGCCGAGTCGCCCTGGACCAGCGCCACGCAGCGGACGCCGAGCTCTGGCTGCACCGCGCCATGACGCTCGCCCCGAACCATGCGCAAGCCAACATGATCTACAGCCAGTGCCTCCAGCAGGCGGACCGCGCCGCGGAAGCCAAACGCTATCACGACCGCTTCCTGGAAATCGAGGCCGAAGTTAAACGGCAGCGCGACGAAATGAAGAAGCGTTCATAGAGAACTTTTCGATTTCGCCACTTGCGGCTTAGCGCTCGCAAGGCGACATGTGAACGCTAAGCCGCAAGCGGCAAACGAAATTCCGGAGCCCGCTCATGTGTAACCGCCTTGTCGCTGGTTTCATCGCTGCCGTTACGCTGGCGACCATCACCGGCTGTCCGAGTCGCGTCAAGGAAGGCCCGCCCAAGGTGGACGTGAAGCCGGGCCCCACCACTAGCGGCCCCTCGTGGTTCCGCGATGTCGCCGCCCAGGCCGGGTTGCAATTCACTTACAAGAACGGCGAGAAAGCGGATCAATTCACCATTCTTGAAATACTCGGCGGCGGCGTCGCTCTCATCGACTACGATGGCGATGGGCTGCTCGACATCTTTGTCACCGGCGGCGGCACCTTCGATGGCCCCGACAACAAGGACATCAAGGGGCATCCCTGCAAGCTCTACAAGAACCTGGGGGCCTGGAAATTCAGGGACGTGACCGCCGAGGTTGGACTCGACGGCGTCGCCTGGTGGTACACCCACGGCGTCGCGGTCGCGGACTATGATTGCGACGGCTTCCCCGATCTCCTCGTCACCGGCTATGGACAGATGAAGCTGTTTCACAACGATCCCGTGCCCGACGACAAGGAAGGCCGCCGCCGCTTCGTGGATGTCACCGAAAAAGTGGGGCTGCGCAACGATTCCTGGAGCACCAGCGCCGGCTGGGCCGACCTCGACGGCGACGGATTCCCCGACCTCTATGTTTGCCATTACGTCGACTGGTCGTTCGCCAACAACCCGTTGTGCAAGGGCAACTCCCTCGGCGTCAAGCGCGACACCTGTCCGCCGGAGAAATTCAAGCCGCTTGTGCATACGCTTTTTCGCAATGAGAAAGGCAAATCGTTCCGCAACGTTTCCGCCGAGCACGGCTTCAAGGCGGCGGGTTGCGGCCTCGGCGTGATTCTGGCCGACCTCAACGACGACGGCAAGCCGGATATCTATGTCGCCAATGACACCAACAAGAACTTCCTGTTCATGAATCGCGGCGACGGCAAGTTCGAGGAAAGGGCCCAGCTCGCCGGCGTCGCGACCGATGAAGCAGGCAAACCCGAGGGGAGCATGGGGGTCGATGCCGGCGACTACGATGGCAGCGGCCGTGCGTCCCTGTGGGTCACCAACTTCCAGGGCGAACTTCACGCTCTCTACCTGAACCTTGGCCGAGAGTCGTTCCATCATCAGTCCTGCGCGGCCGGCACGGCGGCGCTGGGGCAGCAATGGGTCGGCTTCGGCACCGGGTTCCTCGATGTGGACAACGACGGCTGGGAGGATCTCGTCATCGCCAACGGCCATGTGTGGCGCTATCCCGTAGCCGGAACGCCGAAGCAACGACCAATCCTGATGCAAAACACCGCCCACGGCGGCAAGCGATTCTTCAAGGACATCAGCCCGCAGGGAGGCGATTTCTTCCAGACTCCCGCGCTCGGGCGCGGCATCGCGATCGGCGATCTCGACAATGACGGCTGGCCCGACGTCGTCTTTAGCCACACCAACAGCCCCGTGGCGCTGCTGCGCAACGAGGCCGCCGCGGGCATGAAACCGCCGCATCGCTGGCTGGGAGTGAAGCTGGTTCGTCCCAATCATCGCGACGCGGTTGGCTCCACGGTCATCCTCGAAGGCAACACCCGCAAGCTCACCCGTTTCGCCAAGGGCGGCGGCAGCTACCTGTCCGCCAACGACTCGCGAATCCTCTTCGGCCTCGGCGCGGCGGAGCAGATCAAACGCGTCACGGTGAAGTGGGCCTGGGGACAAACTCAAACCTGGGAGAACCTCGAGCCCAATCAATACTGGGAGCTTCACGAAGGTCAGCCAAATGCGACAAGCCCGAGAAAGAGGTAACCATCGCGTCGATCTTGTTTGCCGCTTGCGGCTTCGCGCTCGCGCGTCGCCTTGCGAGCGCGAAGCCGCAAGCGGCGACATCGGATTGCCTCCTCTTGTGGGGCCGTTTGGCGCAGCTATAATGCCCGATGGAAGCAGCTTTTTTCGCGGGGTGAGCGTCCATGTATGGCATCGACCGACGGCGGCTCGCCCTGTTGCTCTTGCTCCCCGTCCTCGGCATTGTCGCCTATATCGTCGGCATTGTTTTCGTGGGCAGTTCGGAGTACCGTGCCGCCCAGGAAGCGCTGGAGCGCCGCGACTTCCGACAGGCCCGTCTCCACCTGGAACAGTATCTGGAGGTCCGCCCGGGCAATCTCGACGCGCGCCTGCTGGCCGCACAGACAGCACGCCGCGATGGCAACTTTGCGGCCTCCGGGCAGCATCTCCACATCTACGCGCAACAAGCCGGCGCCAGCACGGCGCTGGACCTGGAGCAGCGGCTCCTTCGCGTCCAGCAAGGCGAGCTGGGCGAAATCGACGCGCTGCAGGCCTCCATCGGCGCTCCGCCGCGGTCGCCGCGCGACTTCCTCATCATGGAGGCGCTCGTCGAATCGAGTCTGCTCGCAGTCAAGCAAAAATCCATTCCAGGAAGTGCTGTCGCGAGTAATGACGCTGACCGGGCGACGCTCCTCGTGGATCAGTGGCTACAGCTTCGGACCGGCAAGATCGATAAAACGCAAGGTTTCGTCTGGCGCGGCCAGCTCCATGAATCCGCCAACGACCACGCCAAGGCGCGCGCGGATTACCGCCAGGCGCTGGAACTGAGCCCGGATAGCTTCCAGGCCCGCATGTTCCTGGCCGTCGCTTTGTTCTATCCGGCTCCCGAAGAGGCCGCCGCTCATTTACAGGTGCTCCGCGCGCGCGACCCCAAGAATGACCACGTGCGGTTTTCCCTTGCCACGGTCCAGCGCAATCTCGGGCAGCTGAAAGAAGCCGGGCAACTCCTGGACGAATTGCTGAATGCCCATCCCGACAACATCCAGTACCTGATCGAGCGCGGCTATACCGCCCTGAACGCCCACCAGACCGACGACGCCGAGCGTTTTTTGCGGCGAGCGCTCGCGGTGGGGCCGGACGCGCCCGACGTCCATCTTGCGCTCAGCGGTTGCCTTGAATTGGCGGGCAAGACCGCGGAAGCGAAGTACTATCATGAACGAGGTCGGCAGCTCGACAACGAATTCAAGCAAAAGCGCAACGAGATGAAGGGTAAGAAAGCCGCCTTTGGAAACTAGTTTTCGGTGGATGAAAAGCACCATGAATCAACAGACCGAGCTGGTCCCCCGATCGCGTCGCCGCCTGATTGCGTGGCTGGCCTCTGGTGTTGCCCTGGCTCTCCTGTGCACCGCCAGCGGATGTCCGAGCCGTGAGAAGGAAGGGCCGCCGAAAGTGGACGTAAATCCGGGTCCGTCGGTTGGTGGGCTTCCCTTGTTTCGCGACGTCACCGCTGCCTCGGGACTGAACTTCACCTATCGCAACGGCGAGGAGGCGAAGGAGTTTACCATCCTCGAAATCATGGGCGGCGGTGTCGCCCTCATCGACTACAACGGCGACGGCCTGCTCGATATCTTCGTCACCGGCGGCGGCTACTTCGAGAGCACGAACAAAAAACAACTGAAGGGCCATCCCTGCAAGCTCTACGAGAACCTCGGCAAATTCAAGTTCAGGGACGTTACCGAAGAAGCGGGCCTCGCCGGCGTCTCTTGGCCCTACACCCACGGCGCCGCCGTCGCCGACTATGACTGCGATGGCTGGCCCGACCTTTTGGTCACCGGCTTCGGACAGGTGAAGCTGTTTCGCAACGAGCCTGTGCCCGATGACAAGCAAGGCCACCGCCGCTTCGTGGAGTTGACGGAGAAAGTCGGCTTGCGCGATTCCTCCTGGAGCACGAGCGCCGGCTGGGCTGACCTCGACGGCGACGGCTTTCCCGAACTCTACGTTTGCCATTACCTCGATTGGTCGTTGACCAACAATCCCGCCTGTCCCGGCAACATACCCGGTATTCAGCGTGATCTGTGTCCGCCGCAGCGATTCAAGCCGCTGGTGCATTCTCTCTTTCGCAACGAGAAAGGTCAGGCGTTCCGCGACGTCTCGGCCGAGCACGGTTTCAAGGCCGTCGGCAGCGGGCTAGGCGTCGTCCTCGCCGACCTCAATGATGATGGCCGACCCGACATCTACGTTGCGAACGACGGCGGTAACAAGTTTTTCTTTCTCAACCGCACCCCGCTGCCGGCAGCGGAGCGACGGATGAAACTGGAAGAGAAGGCGCTCGCTGCCGGCGTGGCGCTCGACGATAACGGCTACTACAACGGCAGCATGGGCCTCGATGCCGGCGACTACGACGGCAGCGGCCGACCCTCCTTGTGGGTCACCAACTACCAGGGCGAGTTGCATGGTCTGTATCGCAACCTCGGCAAGGAACGCTTCCTGCACCAATCACGGGCAGCGGGAATCTCCCTGATCGGCCTCAACTTCGTCGGCTTTGGGACCGGTTTCCTGGATGTGGACAACGACGGCTGGGAAGATCTCGTCATCGCCAATGGCCACGTCATGCACCACCCCGCCCGCGGCAGCACCTACAAGCAGCGCCCGGTGCTGCTGCGCAACATCGACAAGGGCGGGATGCGCTACTTCAAGGACATCAGCCCCCAAGGAGGCGAATTCTTCCAGACCGCCGCGCTCGGACGCGGTGTTGCGATCGGCGACCTCGATAACGACGGCTGGCCCGACCTCGTCATCAGCAACATCAACAGCCCTGCGGCGATCTTGCGAAACGTGGCGGCCCAGGAATCGAAGGACTTACATCGCTGGCTGGGCCTGAAGCTGGTCGGCGCCAAGGATCGTGACATCGTCGGCTCGACCGTCATCCTCGAAGGGAACACGCGCAAGCTGACCCGCTTCGCCAAGGGGGGCGGTAGCTATTTGTCGGCAAGCGACCAGCGGCTCCTCTTCGGCCTCGGAGCAACTGAACAGGTCAAACGCGTAACCGTCAAGTGGTCCTGGGGCAAGGAACAGCACTTCGACAACCTGGAGCCGAACAGCTACTGGATCCTCCGCGAAGGCGACCCCGCAGCGGAAGGCGTGAAAAAGCGCTAGCCCGAATTATTCACCACAGAAGCACAGAGGACACAGAGAAAACCAATTTGGATAATGAGTTGCGGCGACGTGCTGGCTAGATAAACGCAGATAGTGCATTATACCTACTAAGCCTCTTCTCTGTGATCTCTGTGTCTCTGTGGTTAGGATTTTCTGCATCGAATAATCCGGGTTAATCGGAGGGACTCGCCTATGTCGGAAGCTTCCGCAACCAAATCGCGCGTCCCCTACGCGCTTCTGATCGGCCTCGTCGGTGTAGTCGCCGCCGTGGTAATCACGCTTAACTACTCGACGTGGTTTGCGCCTTCCACGCCCGCCAGGCCGCAACTTCGCTACCAGGCGCGCAAGGGGGGCGATCCCAGCGGTTTTTCGGTCGTTCTCCCCAATGTCAAATCCTGGAAGCCGGATGCGTCGCTTGAGGAAGTCAGCAATGCCTGGAAAGGAATCGGTTTCCGGATTGCCGACAAGATCGATCAGCGGGCCGCTCAATCGAATCTGGATGATGATGCGAAGATCCCTTTTCACCTTGATAAGGCCACGCTCTTCAACTACGAAGGCGATCCGAAAACCACCTACAAGATGCTCGAACATCTGCGGTCGCGCGTTGAGAGCAAGGATCGGCTGGCGGAGGATTGGCTCTTCACGATCATTTACGCCCAGGGCGTGACGGCGCTGCGGCGCGGCGAGGACGACAACTGCATTATGTGCCGGGGTGAAAGCTCCTGCATCATCCCCATCAACCAGGCCGCGATCCACATCAACCCGCTCGGCTCTCAGCTCGCGATCAAGCATTTCAGCGAGTACCTCAAGGAATTTCCCGACGATCTCGAAGTCGCCTGGCTCCTCAACCTGGCGCACATGACTCTCGGCGAACATCCGCACAAGGTCGATCCCGCCTTCCTGGTCACGCTCGATCGATTCGACCAGTTCGAGTTCAACATTGGCGTCTTCCGCGACATCGGCCATCTCGCCGGCGTCAATCGCCTCAACCAGTCCGGCGGCGCCATCATGGAAGATTTCCACGGCAAGGGTCTCCTCGACATCGTCGTCACCTCCTTCGATCCCACGGAGCCCATGGCGCTCTATCGCAACAAGGGGGACGGCACGTTCGAGGACCGCACCAAGGAAGCCGGCCTCTTGGGCCAGGTCGGCGGCGGACTCTATTGCGTGCAGACCGATTACAACAACGATGGGCACATGGACATCTTCATCCCGCGCGGCGCCTGGCTCACCCACGCCGTTCGGCCCAGCTTGCTCAAGAACAACGGCAACGGCACCTTCGCGGACATCACCAAGGAGGCAGGTCTCGACCACGCCATGAACTCAGGCTCCGCCGCCTGGGCCGACTTCGATAACGACAGCTTCCTCGACCTCTTCATCTGCGGCGAAAAACAGCCGAGCCGACTCTATCGCAACAAGGGGGACGGCTCGTTCGAGGACATTACCGAGAAGTCCGGCTTGCCGACTGATATTCGCTTTTGCAAGGGCACCGCCTGGATCGATTTCGACAACGACGGCTACCCCGACCTGTTTCTCAACAACTTCATCGGCACCGCCCAGCTCTACCGCAACAACGGTAACGGCACCTTTACCGACGTCACAAAGAAGTTGGGCATCGACGGCCCGCAGGTCGGTTTTTCTTGCTGGGCCTTCGACTTTGATAACGATGGCTACCTCGATATCTTCGCCACCAGCTACGACCGAAGTCTCAACGACGTGATCCTCGGCCTGCAAGGCAAGCCGCACACCCGCCACTCCAACAAGCTCTATCGCAACCTGCAAGGCAAGGGCTTTCAGGACGTGACCAAGGAAGCGGGCCTCGACATGGTCTTCGCCACCATGGGGAGCAACTTCGGCGACTTCGACAACGACGGCTACCTCGACATCTACCTCGGCACCGGCGATCCCAATCTCGCCACACTCGTCCCCAACCGCATGTTCAAGAACGTCGCGGGCAAACGCTTTGCGGAGATCACCACCTCGTCACGCACCGGCCAGCTGCAGAAAGGGCACGCCGTCGCCTGCGGCGATTGGCGCCGCACCGGCAACCTCGACATCTTCATCGAGATGGGCGGCGCCATCAACGGCGACAAATATCACAATGTCCTCTTCCTCAACCCCGGCCAGGGCAACAACTGGCTTAACGTGAAGCTCATCGGCAAGAAGACCAACCGTGCAGCCATCGGCGCCCGCATCAAGGTTGTATCCACTCCCCCCTCGCCTCCCGGGAGAGGGGCTGGGGGTGAGGGTGCCCCGCTCACCGTCCATCGCCACGTCACTTCCGGCAGCAGCTTCGGCGCCAACCCGCTGGAGCAAACCATCGGCCTCGGCAAGGCGGACAAAGTAGCGACGCTCGAAATCACCTGGCCGACGACCGGCACCACGCAGGTCTTCCGCGATGTTGACGTCAACCAGGCGATCGAGATCACCGAGTTCGCAACCGATTACCGCAAGCTCAACTGGAAGGCGCTGCCGACGCCGAAGTGAAAATTTTGCCGAATCGCGGTCGTCACGGGATAACTAAAACTGCGGTTTAACGTGAAGAGTCCAAACGGTTTTGAGAGTTTGTCCGTCCGTTGGTGAGATCGCACCAAGTCGGCGAAAGAGCAACGACTGCTCCAAACAATCCAGCCTCGCGAGGCGCACCGTTGAAGCCACGCGCAGACCGGCCACTTTCCAATCCGCCAGCGCCACATCGGTTGCCGTCCGTGGGGTCGCAGACGTGACGACTACGACCACTGCATCCGAGCCATCCAGCCACAGAACCAGCACCGGCCTAATCTTGGAAGCGCTGGCATCTGTGAATGGGATGTCCGCAAGCCAGAATTCACCGGCCTGAATCGGCATCGTATAAGCCCTCATCCTCCGCGACGTAGCCGTTCAGAAGCGCGCCGTGACCCCGAATAGGTGCGGCGCCTGCCGGTTCGATCGTGACAACCCATCGTCCGGCGCCGACGCTATCGATAACGGCCGGAGGAAGTGCCAGCTTCTCGCCGGGTTGAAGTTCGATTTCGATCGCGAGATGTCTCAGGTGGTCTGTCATCGGCAAAGCTCCAGGGGAATCCACAAACTCATTGTACCGGCGATGCGATTCAATATCCGGTAGTGTCTCAATTTGAGTTTTCGTTCGAATTACGCGGTGGTTCTCGCTTGTCGGTCAGGTACAGCCAGACTCAGTACCCGAGCAAAATGCAATAAAATACCCCGAAAAACGTTGCGCTGCACCAATCGCCAATGTACCACGCATACAAGACCAACGCGAGGGAGACCAGAATGAACCCCCCAAAGATCGCGGCCGGGTGACGAGTCCAGTCGTTCTTGTTTTGTTGCATGATCTAGTATCCACTTCCGCAACTCACGCCAACACCTCCTCCACCACATGCCCATGCACATCGGTCAGCCGGCGCTCGATGCCGTTATGGTAGAAGCTAAGGCGTTCGTGATCCAATCCCAGAAGGTGCAGGATTGTGGCGTGCAGGTCGTAGATCGTCGTCGCCGGCGTGACGGCGCGGTGGCCGAACTCGTCGGTGGCGCCGTGGCTGAAGCCGTGTTTGACGCCGGCGCCGGCGAGCCAGACGGTGAAGCCGTGCGGGTTGTGGTCGCGGCCCGACGCGCCGCGCTGGAACGTCGGCATGCGCCCGAACTCCGTGACCCAGACGACGAGCGTGTCGTCCAAGAGGCCGCGCTGCTTGAGGTCGCGCACGAGGGCGGCGCAGGGCTGATCGAGAATGGGGCCATGGACGTCGTACTGCGCTTTGATGGTGCGATGGCCGTCCCAGTTGCCGACGCCTTCGCCCATCGCGTAGGAACCGTTGAAAAGCTGCACGAAGCGCACCCCGCGCTCAAGCAGTCGGCGTGCCAGGACGCAATTCCTCGCGAAGCCGGCTTTGACGCGATTGGCGTCGTTGACGCCGTAGCGATCGAGGATGTAGCGTGGCTCGTTACCGAAGTCGGCGACCTCGGCGGTGCGCAGCTGCATGCGTGCGGCCAGTTCGTAGCTTGCGATCCGGGCCGCCAACTCCGTATCGCCGGGCCGTTGCCGCAAGTGTTCATCGTTTAGCGCCCGCAGAAATACCCGTGTCGCGTCATCCTCCTCCGCGTTGATTCCACCGGGCCGGGCCAGGTTTGGTATCGGCCGATCCGCCCCGAACGGCGTTCCTTGAAAGACCGCGGGCAGGAAGGCGCTGCCCCAGTTGTTCGGTCCCACCTGCGGCACCCCGCGCGGATCGGGAATCGCGATGAACGCTGGCAGATCGGCGTTCTCGCTGCCGAGCGCATAGCTGACCCAGGCGCCGATCGACGGAAAGCCATCGAGCGTGAAGCCCGTGCTCATCTGATTCTCGGCCGGCCCATGCGTGTTCGAGCGGGCGGTCATCGAATGGATGTAGCACAAGTCGTCCGCCAGCTCCGCGATGTTGGGCAACAGATCGGAGATCATCTTGCCCGACTGACCGCGCGGCCGAAAACGCCAAAGCGGCGCCGCCAGGCTGCCTTGCTCGCCCTGAAACGTGATGAGCCGATCGGCGCCCGGCATCGCTTGCCCATCGCGGCGAACCAATTCCGGCTTGTAGTCGAATGTATCGACCTGGCTGACCGCGCCGGAGCAAAAGATCATCAGGACATTCTTCGCCTTCGCTTCGAAGTGCGGCTGCCGCGGCGCGAGCGGGGCTTCGGGCCGAATGGCGGGCCGAATCGGCTCGGCGAGTAGCCCGCCTTCATCGAGCAACTTCAAGAGCGCGATGCTGCCGAGACCGCCGGCGGTGCAGTGCAGAAAATCGCGGCGATTCATGGGAGGTCCCCGGTTCACGTTGAGCGCCCGCCGGGCGCCGTGCGGGCGCTCAACGTGAACACATTAATCCACAAACAAAAACTCATTCGCATTGAACAGCGCCCGGCAAAACGCCGGCAGCCCATGGTCGCGCACCAGACGCTGCGCTGCCGTCTGCTCCGTCGCTGTCGGTTCGCGCTGAAACGCCAGGCGGAAGCCGCGGCGTACTTGCCCGACCTCGTCCGTCGCTTCGCGCTCCAGACGCTCGGCGAAGAACTTCGCCTGTTGCAGCATGAATCGGCTATTCAAGAGATTAAGTGCCTGCAGAGGCGTCGTCGACGTCGTTCGTTTCGGTGCGATTTGGCCGGCATCGGGGCAGTCGAAGGAGCCGAACACGTCGTCGAGCTGCATGCGCCATTTGCTCTGGTAGATCATGCGCCGCCATTCGGCGGGGCCAAAGTCTTTTTTCGGGTTATAGACTTTCACATAGTTCGTGTTCGGCTCAAAGAGATCGAAGCCGGGGCCGCCCATCGTGAGATTGAGTTTGCCCGAAACAAAGAGGTACGCATCGCGCAACGGCTCCGCTTCGAGCCGGCGCGGGGGGTAGCGCCAGAGGAGGCGTGTACCGGCGTCGGCAGCCAGTTCCTCCTTGGTTGCTGCGCTCGATTGACGATACGTGGCGGAAAGAAGGATGAGGCGATGGATGTGCTTCATCGACCACGCGCCCTGGTTAGTCGCGACGCGCAGCGGAGCGCTGTCGGGCTCGCGCGCTCCGCTGCGCGTCGCGGCTAACCGCGTTGGTGCAATGAATTCGGAGGCGAGCCAATCGATCAACTCGGGATGCGACGGCTTACCTCCGTTGAGGCCGAAATCGCTCGGCGTGGTGACGATGCCGGCGCCGAAGTGGTGGTGCCAGAGGCGATTGACGAGCACGCGGGCGGTCAGTGGGTTTTTCGGATTGACGATCCATTTGGCGAGGGCGAGGCGGCGCTCCGGGTCTGTTGTGTTGATGGGATCGACCGCACGGTCCGCCCCCTCACCCCCGGCCCCTCTCCCCCGGAGGGGAGAGGGGAGAAAGATGAGCTTGCCGCCAAAGTCGCTTAACGCCGCGGGCGCGATGACTTCGCGCTTTTGCATCGGGTCGCCGCGATGCAAGCGATGAGTCGGCTCCGGCGCGGTGAAGTTGCCGACATAGGCTCGCGCTTGTTCCCGCTCGCGGAGTTGCTTCTTCAATTCGGCGCGGCGGGCGAGCAGCTTTGCTTGTGGCGTAGAGCCGAGCTTGGCGCCGGACGGCAGACGGTCGTTCGACGACGCGACCGTTTTCCATTGGTCCAGTTCCAGAGCCACCTCGATGCGATACTTGGTCGGCAGCCGATCGGGGAATTTTCCTTCGCGGTCGCGTGCCCATTCGATCTGCTCGATCGTTTCGACCTTGGGAAACTCGATCTGCACCCAGCCACGGCCTGGCGTGTTCGAAATCCAACTCTGGGAGTTGCCGTACTTTCCGTCGTTGATGTGTTCCAGCCGATGAATCGCGACGCCTGGATAATTGCCGGAGGATGTCGTTTTCACGCCGAGCGTCGCAAGGGCGATGTTCTTGAACTCCGCGACGGGGAAGACCTCGAGCTCATCGATGCATGGCTCCGAATTCGTGTTGGTGGCAAGGATCGTGAAGCGGAGGAACTTCGCCTTGACCGGAGCGAATCGCTCAATGTTGCCGAGCGCGCTCACGGGCATGCGCATTGGCTCCTTGCGATCGGGCGCGGCGAGCGGCTCGGCGGCGCTAATCTCACGATTCAGCTCGGCGACCTGGCGCTGCAACTCCTGGACGCGCGCGGCGCGAGCGATATCGGAGCCAGGTTGGATGGCCCGCTCGCCGTGCTGCACGCCGGCGAGGACCGCACGCATGCCGTAGTAATCGGCGTGCGAAATCGGATCGAACTTGTGGTTGTGGCAGCGGGCGCAGCCAACGGTCAGGCCCAAGAAAGTCGCGCCAGTGGTGTTGACCATGTCGTGCAGCTCATCGCCGCGCTGCATGAGCGTGAGGTTGATGTCAGGACTTTTGACCTTGTCGTGCGGGCCCCCCACCAAGAAGCCAGTCGCCTCATCGGCACCGAGCTGATCGCCCGCGAGCTGCTCGAGGATGAAGCGATCGTACGGTTTGTCCTCGTTGAAGGCGCGGATGACGTAATCGCGATAAGGCCAGGCGTTGGGACGCGGTTGATTGGTTTCGAAGCCGTCCGATTCGGCAAAGCGCACCGCGTCGAGCCAATGGCGGGCCCAGCGCTCGCCGAAGTGCGGCGACACGAGATACTTATCGACAAGTTTTTCGTAGCCCAGCGGATCGGCGTCTTTCACAAACGCATCGACTTCCTCCGGCGTCGGCGGCAGGCCGAGCACATCGAACTTGAGCCGGCGGATCAGCGCGGCCCGGCCTGCTTCCTTCGATGGTGCTAGTTTCGCCTGCTCCAGGTGCGCGAGGATGAAGGTGTCGATCGGATTGCGGATCCACTTGTCCTTCCTGACGGCTGGCAGCTGGGGACGCTTGAGTGGTTGAAACGCCCAGTGTGGTTTCTTGACGGGTGCTTGGTCGGACTGTCCACCGCTCTCGCTGCGCGCGATCGTGCTGACGAGAATCGCAAGGACGAGCATGCAAGAAAGGCGCAGAGTGGAGGAATGCATGGCCTGATTGTACCGCATCGTGAGGTGGCCGCAAGGCTAGCCCGGATTGCGCACCGAGTTCCTGCGAGGCCACGGAACGCGGGAGCGCGGGAGACGGGGGGAATGGCTGGGCAGGTCGCGGCCCGTGTTGGTTCTGGGAACTGGTTGGCCGGCGTTTTGGCTGGATTTTTACGCCGATTTTCGC
>SHZY01000149.1 GCA_009692065.1 Gemmataceae bacterium | reverse complement strand
AATTGGGCCAAGAAGCAAGGTCTGATTACCCGGCACTGCCTAGACCAAAAGGGAGTAGTCAAAAGGAGCAAGCGGAGCCGTGGCGAAGAAGCGTATATCGACGCGCCGATCTACGACAAACTTGTCCGCGCAGTGAACTCCAACTTTGCCGACCTCATTCGATTCCTCCGGGATACGGGCTGCCGTCCTGCGGAGGCGTACCATGCCGAAGCACGGTACTACCGCGCCTCCGAAAAAATCTTGGTGTACCCCGGACAGCCGAAGCCCGGCGATTTCGTGTGGAAAAACGCCGTGAAGACTGGAAGGGACCGGGTGATTTATTTGAACGACGACCTTGTGAAGATGATCGAACGCAGGATCAAACTTTATCCCGAAGGCCATCTGTTCCGAACCAAACGAAACAGCAAGTGGTCGAACGAGGCCATGTCAGTCGCACTTCGTTGGTACTCGAAGCGGTTGTCCATCAGCCCGCCGCCAACGGCCTACGGGTTTCGGCACTCCTTCGCGACTGACTGGCTCTTGAACAGTGGGCCGATCAAGGTGCTGGCCGACATGATCGGGACGAGTGTAGGCATGATCGAGCGGCACTACGGACACTTGCAGGTGGACAAGGTGCGAATGCGAACGATCTTGCTGGAAACGATGTCGGGCCGAGGATCACCGACGAGGAAAAAACTGAAATCGTAAAGGGTCTTCTTCAGGCTTGCTTCGCGGTCGAGGCTTCACTGGAGGCGGAACCGGCAACGGAATGGCAGGCGGCTGGGCCGGTTCTATTTCGCGCTCCTCTGGGAGTTCTTGCCGAGACTTGGCGATAAAGTCTTCGATGTCTTTTGTGCGCAACAGAATCGAGTCGCCGATCCGATGGTGGGCAATTCTTCCTGTTTCGATCAGTCGATACCACCAACGCCGTGACCGCGTTCCGGCCAGGAAGCGGCGTTGCGTTTCGGCCACAGTCACAAAGTCCGGCTCCTCCTCGGTTCGGTCGCCGAGCGATCCGAACTCCGGGACCGTACTCCGGGCCGAGTTCAACTGAAGCCCGTCACGCACGGCCTTCAAGAATTCATCAACATCCGACTCCAGGTAAACCGGCAATCCGACTTGGGTACAGAAGACCGGCAAGTGAGGCCGCAGCTTCTCCCATAGCGAGCGTGGTCCGCCATATTGGGCGATCAGATCATCGAAGCTGAAAAGACGGTTTAGCTGGATCAACGAAGCCATGACTTACTCCGACGCGCAACGAGTTCACCATCGCACGTTTTACCGGGGCTTCGTCCGTCTTGCGATTGGAGATGGGTTGGACTTGATTTCTTGATTGGCCACGCGACCGTGTTCGCTGGCCCCAGGCCGTCGCCGAACAAGAAACATGGCCTCTTCGGACCAGGGTAGTCCGATTCCGCTCTACTCCTTGATTTGCGCCATCAAGCGGTCAAGCGCCAGGTCGTCCAGCTTGGCCATTTTGCGAAACACGTCCGGGCGTTGAAGGACGCGCTTCCTGATCGCTTCGGGGATTTTCTCGGCCAGGAGCAGCAACTCGTCGGCGTCCGCGTCCAGGGCGCGGGCCAGCTTCACGATCAAATCGTCGCTGGGGAATTCGCCGAACGAGAGCTTCTGGTTTTCGATCTTCGACAAGTAGGTAAACGTGACCTTGACATTCTTCGCCAAGTCCCGAAGGGTCAGGTTCTTTGCCTGCCGTAGCTCTCGAATCCGACTGCCGAAGGTCATCGTTGTTCCTGGTGGCACGCTACGAGCCGCTTGCTGACTACACCCGTATATCGCAGATTAGTAGCACGAGATAGTCAACACGCTGGCGGCAAGGTCCGCAGCCGCAACTGACTTGCTCGCATGAAGATGGAGATGGCCAAAATAATCCGCAGGGTCGCATCCGGTGAGCAACGTGCTGACGAGACCGATGCGATCTGCGGAGGAACCCGCCCAGCCTGCAATCGCACGGCCAGGGCCGAAGCACGCATCGTATGGAGACATTCGGGTGGGGGGCGCAGTGACCGAAAGCCGGAAGACGAAGCTGCCTGAATCGCTGGGGTTCCGCGAAGGAATTTCGAGCGTCCACACAAGTCGCACCATGATGCTGGGCGAGTTGTCGCTGGTCCTGGAACACGTCGGGAAGAATGCGAAGGCCGTTGAATACCTCGCCGCCATTGTGGAGCAAAACGTCCTGGGCAAGCCGACGCAGACGACTCGGAAACGATCCGCCGAGCGCCTCGTGGAATTGTACTCTCTCGATCAGAGCCGTGCCGTGTTCCGCTTGCTTCGGCACTTTTGGACCGCCGACGCTTCAGCCCGGCCCCTGTTGGCGTATTTGGCTGCTGCCGCCCGTGATTCACTGCTGCGGGAATCGACGCCGTTCGTGGTAGCCATCCCCGTGGGCGCTTCCGTCACACCGGCGCAGACTTCACAACACCTGTCCGAGAAGTACCCGAAGCGGTTCCAGGCATCGACGGCCCTCGCCACGGCACAGCGCCTCGCCTCGTCGTGGACCCAGGCTGGGTATCTCACGGGAAAGGTGAACAAGAAGCGGACCCGCCCGGTCGTGACGCCCGTGACGGTCACGTTTGCTTTGCTCCTGGGCTACCTGTGCGGTACGCGTGGCAAGATGCTGCTCGATACGATCTGGACCCGAATGCTGGACCGGACGCCCGCCGAAATCGCGGACCTCGCAACGGATGCGTCCAAACATGGGTGGATGAACTACAAGGCCGCGGACGTGCCTCTGCTGGCGGACGCAATCAGCCACCACTACCTGAGTCATTTGCAAACATCGCGGCAGCTGGCGGGGAATGCGTAACGGATTTTTGTAAATCCTCCTGCCGACTTGGAAACGAACGATGCTTTACGCCGTCACGCACACGACGACCTATCAGTACACCGAGCCGGTTTCGCTGTGCCATAATCTCGTCCACCTGCGGCCTCGCCAGGCGCCGCGGCAAACGTGCCATCATTCACACATGCTGGTGCAGCCGGAGCCGCGCACGCTTCAGAATCAGCACGACTATTTTGGGAACCCGATTTCACTGTTCACGATTCAAGAACCGCACAAGAAGCTGCAAATCATGGTGAAGCACCGCATCGAGGTGTCGCCTGCCGAACAGATGTTCGACGGAACGCCGCCGTGGGAGTCGGTGCGCGACGCGGTGCATTCGGATGCAGCGATTCTGGAGGCGTGCTCATTCACGTTCGATTCGCAGTACGTGCGCCGCAGCGCCGAGCTTGCTGAATATGCCGCCCCGTCGTTCACGCCGGGCCGGCCGATCGCCGAGGCGGTGCGCGAATTGACGGAGCGCATCCATCGCGATTTCCGCTACGACGCAAAGGCGACCACGCTGGCGACCCCGTTGACGGAAGTGCTCGCCCATCGCCACGGCGTCTGTCAGGACTTCTCGCACCTGGGAATAGGCTGCCTGCGTTCCCTTGGGCTGCCGGCACGCTACGTCAGCGGCTATCTGCGCACGCGGACTCCGGCCGGGCGCGATCGGTTCGTCGGTGCGGATGCGTCCCACGCCTGGCTGTCGGTCTTCTTTCCCGAGATCGGCTGGTTCGACTTTGATCCGACCAACAACATGATCCCATCCAGCGAGCACATCACCATTGCCTGGGGCCGCGATTACGATGACATCAGCCCGGCGAAAGGGATCATTCTCGGCGGCGGCGAACACGCCATGTCTGTTGCCGTGGATGTGGCGGCGCTGTCCTGAGGCGAAGCGGTCAAGCCTTTGGCGGCAGGGCAAACCGCGCATGGAAATCGGCCAGGTCTTGCGTGGACACATTGCCGCCGCACAGAACGATCACAACCTTGTCCTCGGCCGTGAACTGCGCACGCTGTTCCTCCGCGGCGGCGAGGCAGCAGGCGGCGGCGGGTTCGGTCAAATACTTGGTCCGCTCCAGCAAGAAGAACAACGCGCGGGCCGCCGACGCATCGTCCACAACCACCACCTCCTCGACCAGCTCCTTCACCAGTCGATAAGTGAAATCGGAAACCTTCGGAGCGCCAAGGGTCCGGGCGATGGAGGTGATTGCCGCCAGCTCCACGAGCTTGCCGGCGGCCAGACTCTGAGCCATGGCGTCAGCGCCGTGGGTCTCCACGCCGATGATCCTGGCCTGAGGCTTGATGGCGCGAATGGCCGTGGCGACGCCGCCGATGAACCCGCCGCCGCCGATGCTGACGTAAATGCGCGTCGCGCCCGGCAGGTCTTCGAGGATCTCCAGGCCGACGGTTCCCTGGCCGGCCGCGACGAACGGATCGTCAAAGGGATGCACCAGCACCAGGCCTTGCTGTTGCAGACGGGCGGTCTCGGCAAAGGCGGCCCGGATGTCCGGACAGAGGACGATCTCGGCGCCGTAGCCGCGCGTGGCGTCGAGGTAGTTTCGCGGCGTGCTGGCCGGCATGCAAATGGTCGCCGCAATGCCGAGCTGGTTGGCGGCGTAAGCGACCCCCTGAGCATGGTTCCCGCCGCTGACGGCGACGACGCCGCGCTTACGCTCCGCCGGCGACATTTCCAGGATGCGATTGAATGCCCCGCGCGGCTTGAACGACCCGGTCTTCTGCAGGCATTCAAGCTTCAAGTATGTCGGCGCGCCGAGATGGGCCGACAGCGTCGCCGAGTGGATCAACGGCGTGCGGTGCACCAGGCCGCGCAGCCGATGCTGGGCGCGGCAAATGAGTTCGAGGGAAAGATTCATGGTAGCGTCCACGGTGTCAGGGCCCGGAGAGAACAAGGTAAGAGAAAGCGACACAGATTGCAAACGAATTGCGCGATGGAGGGACGCCCCATCCAAGCTAGCACGTCTGGCGCGGAGTGGCCCACTCAATTCCGGCTCATCCGGCTCCGGCGTACCTTCAACCGGAGCGAAGCGGATTCGTTTATTCGTTCACCGCCCCCCCCCACCGCGAAAGAGTTGAATGAGTTGAACGAGTTGAATGAGTTGAATGAAATGAATCCAATGAACAAATGGGGATTTGGCATGAGATTAGCTCCGAAAGTAGCTCTCAGCTCCGGCAGTCCGGGCGAATCGGCGAAAAGGGGAACGCCGCAAGATTGGAAAAGTAGGCTTCTCCCGGATGTGCTTCAATTCCTGCGGCCTGCCATGGTATCCCAGACGCGTAGTTGGCCGCGCAGTTGGCCTTGCTGGTTGGCGGTTCGACCGAGCGCTATCAGCGATTCGTCATTGGGGGTGAAGGCAACGCCGTCGATTCCACGAGCGTGGCCGCGCAGGGTCAGAAGTTCGAGTCCGGTGGTCAGGTCCCAGAGTTTGACGGTGCCGTCCGGCGTGCTGCCGGCGCTGGCGAGCCGTTTGCCGTTGTGCGAGAAGGCCAGCCCGCTGATGGGACCGCCGTGTCCATCGAATTGATGGATGCGTTTGCCGGTCCGCAGGTCCCAGATGCGGATGGAGTGCTGTCGATCTCCGGCAGCGAGAAGGCGTCCATCGACGCTGAAGGCGAGAGTGACGGGCGTGCGATCCGCATCGCTGAAGCGGCGTTGCTCGTTGCCGGTTTCGGGATCGCAGAAGAGGATCCAGCCATCCGCGCCAGCGGAGGCGAGTGATCGTCCGTCCGGGCTGAAAGCCAGATCGTGAATCATCCCCTTGTGCTGAGGTTCCTGGAACAGTTTTCTGCCGCTCGCCGCCTCCCAGAATTGGACGACGCCCTCGGAGTCGCTCGTGACGAGTCGATGCCCCCACGGGTGGAACTTCAGTGCCGAGACGGGGCCGGCAGTGGCGAATTCGCGGAGCATTTTCTCCTGGCTGATGTCCCACAATCCGATCTTGCCATCCGTGGCCAGTGAGGCGAGGGTGCCGTCGCTTGCAAACGCAACTCCCTGAACCTCGCCGGCGTGCCCGCGCAGAATCCCCGCAACTTCAGTCTGCCAGTTCCACAGGTGAATACTGTTATCCTGGCCCGCGACCGCAACAATTGGCCGACCGGGACAAATCGCGAGACTTTTGCCCAACGCGGGCAAGGTGTGATCCCGCGAATCGATCCCACGATTGGGATCCCATAGCCGCAAGGTCTTGTCCCGGCTTGCGGAGGCGAGACGATTCCCAAACGGAGAGAACGCCAGGCCATCGATCCTGTCGCTATGCCCGCGAATGACTTGCGACCGCTCCTCCGGAAGATTCTTTGCGGTTGGATCCGTGTCCAGGATATGAATCGATTGATCGATACATGCTGCGGCGAGACGTTTGCCGTCGTTGCCGAATGCCAATCGATTGACCGAGTTCGGCAATTTGGGAAACGCGTGAATCAGGCTCCCGGTTTGGCTATCCCAAAGGCGTATGACCCCAAGAAAATCCGCCGATGCGATTCTTCGGCCGTGAATCGCCAGACAGTTGACTATGAGAGTATGTCCTTCGAGCGTGTGGACGAGGTCCCCGGTTGCACCATCCCAGACAATTACAGTTTTATCGGTACTCGCCGAGACGAGGCGTTTCCCGTCGGCACTGAAAGCGATGTCATTCACGGAGGCTGTGTGCTCAGCAAGTTGGAGCCGCAAGGCGCCATCGAGATCCCAAACACGGATCACGCCATCTGCGCAGGCGGTGAAGATGGAGCCGTCGCTGGGATTGAATGCCACACCATTCACGGTGGTGGGATGAGGAAACGCCTTGATAGTCTTGTGCTGGGCAAGATCCCAGAGCCGAACGGTGCGATCTTGGAAAGCAGCCGAGAGAAGGCGATCTCCCTTGGGATGGAAAGCGACGCTGACGAGATTGCCGGTGTGCCCTCTTAGCTTGGCGATCGGCCGTCCGTCCGGCTTTTCGAGGTCGGCTGTCTTCCAGACGTGAATCTCATACCCGATGCCGACCGCGAGCAGGTTGCCATCGGGGCTATACGCCAGAGGGCCGTCGGCCGGCACGCTCGCCACGTGTTGATGCAACAGGCCCCAGAGATAGTACCATTCGAAGTCGCGCCGGTCACGCTCGCCGGGCTTCGGCTGCATTTTTTGCAGCAGCTCCCTCATCGGTTTCATTTTGGTCCTGAGCCAAAACTCATGAGCCTGGTTGATGCGCAGGTCGTAGACCTGCGTGTCCGAGATTTCCTTTTGTTGCAGCGTTTGCTGCCAGAGAATCGTGACGTAGGGAAAGCCGACAAAGGTCACCAGTAAGACGGTCGTCAACAGGGTTGCGTAAAGCGCGGCAAGCGCGGGGTGTCGGCGGCCCCATAAGACCGCTTTTTGCAACACGCTGGCCGGGCGCGCCTGGATCGGCTCGTGGCGCAGGAATCGGCCCAGGTCGTCGGCCAGGGCTTCCGCGCTGGCGTAACGCTGCTTGGGATCTTTGCGCAAGCATTTCAGGCAGATCGTTTCCAGATCGCGAGGAACCTTGGGTTGCAGGCGCGTCGGCGGGATGGGGTCTTGCGTGCGAAGCTGATCGAGCGTGTCAAGCACCGTTTCGCCGCGGAAGGGGGGACGGCCCGTCAGCATCTCGTACAGGATCGCCCCAAGTGAATACACGTCGGCGGCAGGGCCGATGCGCCGGGTGAAATCGCCAGCCTGTTCGGGGGCCATGTAGCTGGGGGTGCCGACGATCGCCTGGGTCTGGGTCGCATCGCTGTTGCTCTGGACGTGCTTGGCCAGGCCGAAATCGGCGATCTTGAGGAGATACGCGCTGCCGTCGTGGACCCAGAATGGCGATTCGCCTTTCTGCGACGCTGACTCGACGACTTTCTGCAGCAAAATGTTCGCGGGCTTCAGGTCGCGATGGATGATTCCCGCACTGTGAGCGTAGTGCACGCTGCGCGCCAACGTCTCCAGCACGCGCGCAGAGGCGGCCGGCGGTTGAGGCGACCCATTCAAGCGGGCGCTAAGACTGCCGCCGTCGAGGTATTCCAACGCGAAGAAAGGCTGGTGGTCGTATTCACCGATTTCGTAGATGTGAACGATGCCGGGATGATCGAGCCTGGCGACCGCCTCCGCCTCGGCCTGGAATTGGCTCCGGACTTGCTCCCCCGCGCGCCCGGTGCGAATCATCTTCAAGGCGACGGTCCGTTTCAAGCGCCGATCAAGCGCCTTGTAGACGATTCCCATGCCGCCCTCGCCGAGTACGCCGATAATCTCATAATTCGGCAATGTCGGCCAATCGAGATTCGGCTCATACAAGGACGTCAGTGCGTGATCGATGGAACCGCCTTGCGGGCGTTCCCGCTCGATGGCAAGGTGGACCTCGAACAGCATGTCCAGATCGGTCTTCAGGTCCGGGAAACGCGCGAGATACTCACTGTGGCTTAAGGTCTGGTTGGATTCGCTGCGCAGGACGATTTCGTGATTAATCAGATCGAGCAGCGCATCTTTCTGCCCGCGCAGGGTGGGATGCCGGGCCAGCAGCGCCTCGACGAGCATCGGCTCACCGCGCTCCAGGGCGCGGCGTTGCTCTTGCATCAACGCATCCAGATCCAGATCGTTCACCGGCGTCGGTTCATTCATCCCGCCACTCACAACTCCATTCCCAGTTCTTCCGCCACGCGGTCCACTGCTCGCTGCAGTTGCTTGCGCAACGCCTCCGCGTTCTGCCTCAACTCGGCGGCCAGCTCGTTCCACTCACGCCCCTGGGCCCGCTGCTCGGCCAGGTAGCGTTCCTCCGCGCTGAGCCGGACCCTGAATTGGTCGAGAATCTCCGCGCCGGCGACAATCTGGCTCGGCGATTCCTGCCGCCCCGCCACGAAATCGAGCGCGGCCCCGTCGGCGTCGGTGCGCCGGCGATCGCGAAGCTGGGCATGCTCTCGGCGAACGTGGTCGGCCACCTTGTTGCGCGCCAGCTTCACCAGCAGGCCGATGAGCTGCTCCGGTGAACTGAGTTCATACTGCCCGAGCGCGGTGCGGACAAAGAAGCTCCCCATCACCGATTGACAGAGGTCCATCGAATCGACCGTCCGCCGCAGCGATGGATTGACCATACGCACCCGTATCGCCCGGCGAACCGTCGGTTCATACTGACGCAGCAGTTCCTCCGCCGCTTTCGCTTCGCCCGACCGGACGCGCTGCATCAATGCCAGAAACGATGTGGGTTCGGACATGCTCAAGTCTCCGAAAGGATTCTGCTGTTATACTCGGCGCGGTCAAATTTGACGCTTCCGGGCCTGAAGCGTGAGAGAAGGAAAGCATACCTTCGCTTACGCTTCAGGCTCTGATAGTGCAATTTATTGTTGATTTTTTGTCCGGTCTGCAAACGCTTTGCGATGCCAATGGTGTAGACAACTTCAACCACCCGCAGCCGAATGGTTGCGAAACCAAGGAGAAAGCCATGAAAACGTTCATCCTCACCATCGCCGTCGCCGCCTTGACCCTCACCATCGCTTCGCCAATGCAAGCCGGACCCAAGACCGGCGGCTTCAACAAAAGCTCCGCCAGCAACACGAAAAGCGTCTCCAGCACCAAGGTCGCCGCCACCAAGACCGGCGGCTTCAACAAAAGCTCCGCCAGCAACACGAAAAGCGTCTCCAGCACCAAGGTCGCCGCCACCAAGACCAGCCCAGCGTCCAAGCCAAAGGTCAATCCGGGGACCGCCGCCAAGGTCAAGGACTATCACGTGAAGTTCGGCAGCAAGTTCCAGGGGGGCTACGTCTACAAGGGCAAGCATCACAACCACTGGGGCCTGATCCGCTTCGACCTCCGCTATGGCTGCGATTGCTACTGGGACCCGTGCGTGCTGGTCTGGTACTACTGGTGCGAACGCGACATTTGCTACTACCCGGTGAGCTACTGCCCGTATCGCAGCTATGTCTGCCCTGAGGTCGTGGTTCAATCAGCCAGCGAGGTCGCCCTTCCCGTAGCGAACGATGGGTCCACGACCATCCGGCCCGACGCCGCTCCGCCGGTCAATGACATCGCCCCGATCCCGGAGCCTGTGTCGCCCCGCAAGGAATAATCACCGATCGGCAGTCTTTTCCATGCAGAACCGAGTCCTCGCGACTCGGTTCTGTTTTTCTGCGCGCCCTCTATCGTCAGAGCCCGAGCGCCAGCGAGGGGTACCGTCAGCCACCTCGCTGGCGCTCGGGCTCTGATGCAATCATTTCCGCTTCCGATTTTTTTTTGCCGATTATTTGTCCGGTCTGAGCGTGGCTTGCGATGCCATTGGTGTAGACAACTTTAACCCACTGCAAACCGAATGATTGCAGCATTCAGGAGAAACGCCATGAGAAAGATCATCGTCAGTCTCGCGATCGCGGCCCTCACCGTCGCCTTCGCAACGCCGGCGCAAGCCGAACCGAAGGTCGGCGGCGCCAAGAACGGCTCGGTTGCCAAATCGTCAGGCACCTCGAGCACCAAGCCAACCAACGCCAAGACCAGCAACGGCTCGCAGCCCAATCTCGGCAAGGGCATCGCCTCGAACAAGACCACCAACTATCACATGAAGCACGGCACCAAGTTTGGGCACGGCTACTTTTACAAAGGCAAAAACCATCACCACTGGGGTGAAACTCGCTTCGACCGCCGCTACGGCTGCAACTGCTACTGGGATTCGTGCCTGTCTATCTGGTTCTACTATTGCGAACGGGACATTTGCTACTACCCAGTCAGCTACTGCCCCTACCAGTGCTATGTCTGCCCAGTCGTCGTTGTGGAACGGCCGCGGCCCGTGGTGATCGTCCAACCGGTGTGCGAATGCCTGCCGGTCCATGTGTGCGGCTACGGCGCAAGTATCTCGCTGGGATGCGTTCACCGAACGGGCCACCTGTCGCACTCGGTAGGCCGCCGATAACCGCCCAGGATCGCCGACAAGCCGCGTGCTCCCAAGGGAATACGCGGTTTCCTGTTTTAAAATGGAGGTGAATGCGTCTCGTGTGACTATAATACATCCATCCAGCGGCCGCACGTCTTTTGCCGATGGCAGCACTTACGAGTTAAAACCATGAAACTTCAACTCCTTTTCGCGTGCCTCTGTCTATTCGCCTGTGTGTGGTTGACCGAGGCGGTCATCGCTCCCAAGACCAAAAAGACCCCCACGCCGAAGGATAAGAGCGTGATCACGCCGAAGGATAAGACCGTGATCACGCCGAAGGATAAGACCGTGATCGCGCCGAAGGATAAGACCGTGATCACGCCGAAGGATAAGACCGTGATCACGCCGAAGGATAAGACCGTGATCACGCTGAAAGACAAGAGTGTGCTCACGCCCTCAACGAAGATTGTGCCCATCGTCAAGGGATTGAAATCGCCGGTTTTCAAGGGCCCGGACAAGACCACGAAACAATACGCCCGCGTGCTTTTATCGAACAAGAAATGGAAAACCGATCCAGGCCAAAAAACGGCCATTGACAAGCTGCTCGCCGGCCAGGATCCGTTGACCGATCAAGAACGTCAAAAACTGTCCGATTTGCTGTTCAACGCCAGCGACGCGGGGTTGACAAAGGATGACGAGGCCGCCCTGAGCTACTTGCTGCTGGATGAAGCCGCGCGCAACGCCAGCGCCAGCGCACCGACCTCGAGTCCGCCCGGCGACGAGAAGGCGGGGCCGCTTTTCCTGCGGATTTACAACAATACGGGCGAACGCTTGAAGGTATGGGTCCAGGTGGTGCCCGACGCCGAGATCAAGAAGGAAAAGGAACCCGACCCGAATGCCGAGGTCAAGAAAGACAAGGAACTCGATCCAAAGAAGTCGGAGCCACTTCAGTACGTGCTGGAGTCCGGGAAGTCATACGACCTTCAGCACAACGGCGAACGTCTCAAGGCCAGCGCCGTCCGCGTGTGGGCGATAAGCCCAACCCGAAGCTGGGCGCAACATCGCGATCAAGAACTCGTCTTGACGATGCCGGAGAACAAGTCCAAGACCTATACGCTGACGTTCTCCAAGTAACGCCTAACGCGCTCAGGAGCATTAAGAGCAGGAGCAAGTGCGTCATGCGAGTTCATCAACTTGGCGTGTTCCTCATCCTGCTGATGCTGCCCCTTGCCGATGCAGCCGTGCTCGGCCAGGAGAAGTTTCCAGGCGATACGCGCCTGCCCGAATATGTCTGGGAGCGCGTGACCGCCAAGGCCGCATTCGCGCCGCGCGACGGGGCCGGCGCCCTCACTTTCGACGGCCGCATGTGGCTCCTCGACGGCTGGAACCCCGGCGACAAGAAGCACTTCCCGCGCACCTGCAACAACGAAGTCTGGAGCTCCGCCGACGGCAAGGACTGGCGGCTCGACAAGGCCAACACGTTTCTCGACAAGGCCTTCGACCCTTTGAAGGACTGGGAAGGCCGGCACACTGCAGGGTATGTCGTTCATCAAAAGAAAATGTGGATCGTTGGCGGCGACGTCAATCAGGGCCACTACCACTTCGACGTGTGGAACTCCGCCGACGGCAAAGCCTGGTCCCACGTCAACGCCGGCAAGCCAGTCCCCTGGGGGCCTCGGGCCTTGCACTACACGCTCGCCTTCAAGGACAAGATCTGGGTCATCGGCGGCCAGACCATTCCCAACATCGCCGCCGGCAAGGAAATCTTCTACCGCGACGTGTGGAACTCCAGCGACGGCATCACCTGGACCGAAGTGAAGCCGAAAGAGCCCTTTTGGCCCCAGCGCGGCATGATCGGCGGCAGCGCCGTCTTCAAAGGACGCATCTGGATTCTCGGCGGCGGCACTTACGATACGCCGAAGGTTCCGACGCGCAAATACTTCAACGACGTCTGGAGCTCCGCCGACGGCATCGAGTGGACGCGCCATCTCGAGGCCGCCACCTGGGCGCCAAGGCAGTATCACGAGGTCGCCGTCTTCGACGATCGCCTCTGGGTCCTGGAAGGCTACCACAAGGCGAACCGCAACGACGTCTGGCACGCCGCCGACGGCATCAAGTGGCATGAAGTGCCCGCCACCCCCTGGCGGCCCCGACATGCCGCCAGCGTCTTTGTCCACGACGGCGCCCTGTGGATGGTCGCCGGCAACAACATGGAAAGCGACGTGTGGAAGCTGACCCGCAAAAAGCGCTAGCGTGACGGCTGTGCCGGCGATATAACGGATAGGAATTGACTTCTTCGCACCAGGGAATGCGCGCATGCCCTTCCTGACGACATGTCCCGGCTGTCATTCGTCCGTGCGGCTAGCGGAAACGCTGGCCGGCAGGATGGTGCGCTGTCAGAAGTGCAGCACGATGTTCGTCGCTCCTGAGCCCATGGCGGCGCCGGCCGAACCCGAGCTGATGGTGGCAGAGCCGATGCCCCTTCCGTCCGTAAATTCGACTGCGCCTACGGATCCCGGCGTGCAAATCTTCGATGCGAAGGCAATGAAGCCGCCGTTCATTCCGATGAAGATCGTCGAAGCGAAGGCCGCCGAACTGCCGGGGCTCGAGCCTTCGGACCAAGCGCCGGTCTCACAAGTACGGTAGCGCCCCCCTGGCCCGGAGCCGTCGAAGGCCGCCACCAACTGGGTGATCGTCGGGTCGGTGCTGCTCTTTTTTGCGGGCGTTTTGGCCTTCAGCGCCGGCGCCGGAGCGTGGTTCTTCGCAGCCAGGCAACAGCAGAATCAGGCGAACATTTTCAATGAACAAGTCGTGGTGAACAAAGGCGGCAAGCAAGTCGAAAAAATCGCCATCGCTCCGGACCCGAATCTGATCCTCGACGCCGACGGCCGAGTGACGGTCAACGAGGATCGCGTCTTCGCCAACAAGACCTATCGAATCCAGTTGCAAGCAAACCAAAAGTACAACTTCCTGGTCCACGGCATGTTCGGCATGATGCCGCGCCTGGAGATCGACGATGGCGCCGGCCAGATCGCCGCTCGAGAGGGGAACAAGGATGTCCTGTTGCCCTACATCGCCAAGCGGACCGGAGAACACACAATCAATGTCATTTCTCGCTTCGGCGCTAACAATTCTGCATTCGCTCTCCGGATCGCGCAAGTGGTTGCCGAGGCGCCCACGCCGATCGATTTCGCCGCGCAGCCGAGTGTCGCCGTGCAGGGCTCGCTCAGGCTTCAGGATCCCGTTTTCGGCGAACAGCCTTTCGACTACGGACGCGTTTTCGGGGTCAGAACCCAGGCGATAAGCAAGGGTGATAGTCAGCAGTTCCCGGCCATCAGTTTGCCGCCTGAAAAACGGTCCCTTCTGACCTTCCTTTTCGTAAACGCAGCTGGCACAATATCTGCCTTAAGCCCCCATCTTATCGCTCGGGCAAACGGAGTTGCCGGCCATGTGTTTCTCCACCAA
>SHZY01000148.1 GCA_009692065.1 Gemmataceae bacterium | reverse complement strand
CGTCACCACGCTGACCGTGAGCGCTCACAAATTCCATGGACCCAAGGGAATCGGCGCTCTCTTGGTGCGCCGTCACACCAAACTTCGCCCGCTCTTCCTCGGCGGCCAGCAACAGCAGGCCAAGCGCCCGGGCACCGAGCCGGTGCCGCTCGTCGTCGGCATGGCCAAGGCGCTCGAGTGGTCGCTGCAACATCTCGAAGCGAATCGCGTCAAACTGCTCGACTTGCGGGCGCGCTTCCTGGGCTATCTCCGCGCCAATGCCGATCCCGTAATTCTGAACGGCCCGGACGAAGGCGGTTTGCCGCACGCATTGAACCTTTCGTTTCCTGGCTGCCAGGCCGACGCGCTGTTGATGAGCCTCGATCTCGCCGGCGTCGCCTGCTCGACCGGTTCGGCTTGCTCCAGCGGCTCGCTGTTGCCGTCACCTGTGCTGGCGGCGATGCACATCACGGGCGATCGCCTGAATTCAGCCATGCGCTTCAGCCTCAGCCCGCTCTTGAGTGGTGCGGAAGTTGACGAAGCCGCTTGCCGTATCGCCCAATGTGTCAAGCAGTTGCGGCACGCCCAGATCGAAGCGTATTGAGCCCATTTTCCAGTCAAAAGAATGTTCGCAAATCTTTGATTTACAAGCATTTAGAGCGGCTCCTGTTGCTTTCCGTCCAAGTCGTTTTTCGGTACAATAAGCACATCGATTTCTCCGCACACGGACGGGTTCGCGATGCTCGTGAAGTCTCCCTCCATGCCGATTCGGCCTGCCTTGGCCCGCCTGCTGGCGACGCCGGAAAACCGGTCCGCGCTGTCGGCACTTCAGGACGTGGTCGCTGCCGTGATGGAGAACACGGCCGACAAGTTGCCCAACCCGCTCTATCTCTTCGGCCCCAGCGGGACGGGGAAAACGCATCTCGTCCAGGCGGTGGCAGCCGAGTTGACGAAGCTCGAAATCGAAGTATGCACGTTCTCCGCCAATGATTTCGCCGCGAAGGATGACTTCACCGACGCACGAGAGACCGACCTCTGGATCGTCGAAGACTTGCAGCACTTGCCGGCCCGTTTTGAGAACACGCTTATCGACCTGATCGACGCACGACGCGTGCACGGCCTGCCCACGATCTGCACGGCCCTGCAAGGGCCAAGCGTCTTGCGGCATCGCGGCGCTTCGTTGCCGCATCGGCTGACGAATCGCCTAGCCGGCGGCTTGGTCGTGGCCCTGGAGCCGATGCAAACGGCAAGTCGGCGCCGCCTGCTCGAAGCGCTGGCACACCAGGCAAGGCAGAGCGTGTCGCCGGAGATTCTGGATTGGCTCGCGGAACATTTGATCGGCGGCGGTCGTCAGCTGGCGGGAGCGGTACGACAGATGAAAACGCTGGCGGCGTTACAGAGGAAACCGCTCACCCTGGCCGACGTCCGCGCCCATTTTCGGGCCGAGGTTGAAGCGAAAGCGCCCACGGTTCAGCGCATCACCGCACGGGTGAGTGCCTACTATCAGGTAAAGCCAAAACTTGTGTTCTCAGCACGACGGTCGCACGACGTCTTGGTGCCGCGCCAGCTGAGCATGTATCTGTCGCGTCAGCTGACGCACTTGTCGCTGGAGAAGATCGGCGTCTTCTTCGGAGGCCGCGATCACAAGACGGTGCAGCATGCGTGCAACAAGATTGAATGCGCCATGAAATCGAACGCGGCCCTGTCCAGCATCGTTCGCCAGCTGCGCGCGGAACTGGCTTGACGTACTCCGGGCAAAAGGTGTTCACGCTGTGTTGAAAGACGGTTTCCTGGCGATGACGCAAAACAAGCCTTCGCAAGAACGCTCGAACGACTCGACGGGAGCAAGCATCGATGAACGCTGTTTCGACAGGACAGCAACGCGTTCTGCCCAGGATTGTGAACGACACAGTCTCAATCGGCGGACCGAATTACAAAGATCCGACGGCTCAGATGCACGAAAAGTGCTGGAGTAATACTGCTACTACTGGATTTAGAAAGATAGTAATCAAAGAAGGATGGACCACATGAAGATTGTTTGTCATCGAGAGGGATTCTTGCAAGCATTTCAAGTCGCCAGCGCCGCCGTTGCCGCCCGCGATGTCAAGCCGGTGCTGCGCAACATCAAGGCGATTGTCGAGGATGATCGCTGTACGTTGATGGCGACCGACCTGGAGCTGGGCATCCGCCTGGAAGTGCGTGGCATCAAGGTCGAGGAGCCTGGCGATGCGCTGCTGCCGACGACGCGCTTGATCGCGATCTTGCGTGAGGCGACCGACGAGGAGATGACGATCGAAGCCGGGCCAGACAAGTGCGTGGTGAAAGGCAACACCAACGAATTCGATATGCCTGGCGAGGATCCGTCATCGTTTCCCGATGTGCCCGCATTTGCGGAGGAGAAGTATCACGAGATTTCTGCGGGCGCGTTGCGCGACATGATCAAGCGCACCAACTTTGCCGCGGCGACCGAAGGGCAGGTCCGTTTCGGCGCGACCACCGGCATTCTGTGGGAACTTGAAGATGACAAGGGGGCGTTGATCGCGACCGATGGACGGCGACTTGCCATGATGACGGCCCAGGTCAAGCCGCACGGCGGCCACACCACCAAGGGGCAGTTCCCGGTGGTGCCGACCAAGGCGATGAACATGTTAGAACGCAATCTCACCGAGCCAGATGAAACCATTCGCATCAGCATTCGGGCCAACGAGGTGTTGATGAAAACGGAACGAGCGATGATCTACAGCCGGCTCGTCGAAGGCCGCTTCCCGAACTATAAGCAGGTGATCCCCGCCAAGCACACGCATCGGGTGCCGTTGACGGTCGGCCCGTTCATGGCAGCCGTCAAGCAGGCGGCCATCATGACGGACGACGAAAGCAAGCGCGTCCGCTTTCAGTTCGCCAAGAAGAAGCTGACGCTGCGAGCCCAAGGCGCCGAGTCCGGCCAGTCGCGCGTCGAGTTGCCGATCGACTACGACGGCAAAGGCCTGGAGATCAGCTTCGACCCGAAGTTCGTCACCGACATGCTGCGCGTCCTTGAACCCGATACGCCGTTGACGCTCGACATGAGCGACGGCAGTTCCCCCGCGGTGTTTCGGCACGAGCCGAGCTATCTGTATGTGATTGTGCCGCTAGTTGAAACGAAATAGTCCGTAGTCAGTGGTCCGTAGTCCGTAGCGATTTCGGACTACGGACTACGGACTACGGACCACTGACTAATCATGGCCCCGCGCATCGATAAACCCGATCCCGGCCCGGAGCCGATCAAAGAGGTCCTCGCGCGTTTATTCGCAGCGCGCGGCTGGGGCCGTCGACAGGGCCGGCTGCACCTGGAACGTGCCTGGAGCGACGCTGTCGGCTCAGATTACGACGCGCAAACGCGCGTCCTCGGACTGAAGCGAGGCATCTTCGAGATCGAAGTGGCCAGCGCCGTCTTGGTGCAAGAACTGCTGCACTACCATAATCGCCGGATCCTGAAAGCACTGCGTGAAAAGCTGCCGGGACAAACGATCAAGGAATTGCGCTTCAAAGTCGGAAAGTTCTAATGCCGCAAGCCGCGGAAAAGGATTTGCATATGAGTGACGAAACCACACCGGGCGTCCCAAACGATGGCAGTTACGAACCGGAGAATATCACCGTCCTCAAAGACGCTGCCCATATTCGCAAGCGGCCAGGCAACTACATCGGCGATACCGGGCCCAAGGGGCTGCATCATCTCGTCTACGAGCTGGTTTACAACAGCGTCGATGAAGCGCTCGCGGGCTATTGCAAGAACGTCCATGTCACCATCCACGTCGATGGCAGCCTGAGCGTTTCGGACGATGGACGCGGCATTCCCATCGAGATTCATCCGCAAGTGGGCCGATCGACGCTCGAAGTCGTCCTCACCACCGTCGGCGCCGGCGCCAAGTTCGACAAGCGCAGCTACAAGACTTCGGCGGGCCTGCACGGCATCGGCGCGAAGGCGGTCACCGCTCTCTCCGAGTGGACCGAGGCCGAGGTCCGCCGCAACGGCAAGGTCTACAAGCAGGAATACGAGCGCGGCCCCGCCACGTCCGAGGTCAAGGAGATCGGCATCTCCCCCAACAACCGCACCGGCACCAAGATTACCTTCAAGCCCGATCCGGAAATCTTCAAGGACGTCACCTTCAGCTACGACGTTTTGGAAAGCCACCTGCGCGAGCTCGCCTATCTCAACAAGGGGCTCGCCATCAAGCTGACCGATGAGAAAACCGGCAAGGAGGAAGTCTTCCATGCCGAGGGCGGGGTTGCCGAATTCGTCGAGTATTTCAATCGCACCGAGGAAACCATCCACAAGGTTCTCTATGTGGACAAGACCATGGACGACGTCCGCGTCGAGGTCGGCTTCCAGTACACCACCGGCGAATCCGAACGGGTGCTCTGCTACGCCAACAACGCCTACAACCCCGGCGGCGGCACGCATCTATCCGGGTTCCGCACGGCGATCACGCGCGCCCTCACCGCCTATGGCAATAAGGAAGAGATGTTCAAGAACATCACGCCGCAAGGCGAGGACTGCCGCGAAGGCCTGACCGCCATCGTCAGCGTTGCCGTGCCGGAGCCGCAGTTTGAATCGCAGACGAAGATCCGCCTCAACAATCCCGAGGTGGACGGCATCGTCTCGAGCGTGGTCTACGAATTCCTGATGAAGTACATGGAAGAGAATCCGAAAGACGCCTCGAAGATCATGAAGAAGGTGATCATCGCCGCCGAGGCGCGCGAAGCCGCCACCAAGGCGAAGAAAGCGCTCAAAGACCGCAAGAGCATCCTCAACTCCGGCGGCCTGCCCGGCAAGCTCATGGACTGCACCTCCGGCGATTGCGATGAAAACGAGATCTTCCTCGTCGAAGGCAACTCCGCCGGCGGGTCGGCGGACAATGGCCGCAATCGGCACACGCAAGCCATTCTTCCCTTGCGCGGCAAAGTCCTCAACGTCGAGAAAGCCCGCATGGAGAAGGTCCTCGCCAACGAGGAGTTGTGCGCGCTCATCAGCGCGATCGGCATCGACGTGGGCAACACCGAGGACATCTCCGGCCTCCGCTACGGCAAGGTCATCCTCCTCACCGATGCCGACGTGGACGGGCAGCACATCCGCACGTTGCTGTTGACGTTCTTCTTCCGCCAAATGCGTCCGCTGATCGAGAAGGGCTGCATCTGGGTCGCCCGCCCGCCGCTCTTCAAGGTCTCACAGAAAAAGGACTCCCGCTACGTGCAAACCCTGGAAGAAATGGCCGACGAGCTCTTGCAGCGCGGCATCGACGGCGCCAAGCTGATGATTGCGCAACCGGCGGGAAGCAACGACGCCAGAGCGGTATTCGAGGGCGAACGCCTCAAGACTCTCATGAAAGGGCTGGACGAGCTGGAAGACGCACTGCGCATCCTCGAACGGCGCGGCCTGAACGTCGCCACGCTCCTGGGCCGAATCAAGGACGGCAAGCTGCCGACCTACAAGGTGACGCTGGGCAACCACGAGCACTGGTTCTTCAGCGCCGAGGAAGTGGACGCCTTCCGCGCCGAGCATCTGCAAAAAGGCGGCAAGCTGGTGGTCGCCGACGACGAGGTCGCCAAGAACGGCACGACGGCGCCGGCGGACGAGATCTTCTCGTTTCTGGAGTTGCACGAAGTCAAGACGGTCAATCGCGGTCTCGAAAAGCTGCGCGGGTTCAACTTGCAGCCGGGCGATCTCCTCCCCTCGCCGCGCATCGCCGGCCGCGAGCCGATCCCGCGCTTCTTCCTGGAATACGAAGGCAAGGAGCAGGTCCTGTCGCACTTGCGCGTGCTGGTCGCCGAGATCCGCAAGCTGGGCGAGCGCGGTATCAAGATCGTTCGCTTCAAAGGCTTGGGCGAAATGGACGGCGAAGAGCTGTGGGACACGACACTCGATCCGGCCAGGCGCACGCTGCTGCAAGTCAAGCTCGAAGACGCCGTCAAGGCCGACGACATGTTCCGCACGCTGATGGGCGAGAAAGTGGAGCCGCGGCGGGAGTTTATTCAGAAGCACGCCCTGGAGGTGAAGGAGATCGATTATCACGGGGCGTGATTTGCTAGGAGCCCGCAGCGCATGCAAGGAAAGAGCTTCCCTTGCCTGCGCCGGGGGGGTTCAGGATCTACTTCCCGAAGATTTCCTTCTTCGCCTTCTCGATGCGCTCGGCGGTCCAGCGTGGCTGCTTATCACGAATGAGGCTGGCCAGGATCTCGGTGGTTTTCGCGTCGCGCACCACCTCGCGATGGCTCCCCAGGACACTTACAACGGGGATGCCCTGCTTCTGCAAGTCGGCGGTCCACTGGCAGATGCACGGGACCACGCCATCGGTTCCCTTGGTTCCATCTCCCTTGCCGACCACGCAGATGAATTGAATCTTGTCGGGGATCATCTTGGCGGTGCGATCCTTCATGCACTGCTGCCGGTGCTTCTCGGTCAAGCATTCAAGGAACACTTTCTGATTTTTGGGCGAGGTCACCGTTGCCAGGGGCGAGCCGCCGTTGGGGGTGCACACCTGGATGACCTTGGTGACGCCGGCGTCGGGAAAATCTTCCACGAAGTGCCTGGCGATCAAGCCACCGGCGCTGTGGCCCATGAGAACGACGTCGGTGTAGCCGAGGTTGCGCAGGTGCGCGACGCTGTCGCCGAGCTTGCTTTCCTTGACGATGGTGTCCAGCGGGACATTTTGGCCATACGCAAAGACGAAGACGTCGGCGTGCTTCGCCATTTCCTTGACGATGGCCGCGTCGGCGCGCTGCCAGGGCCGAAACTCCGCCTTCGGGACGTTCTTGTTCGTCAGATGATAGTGGAACCCATGGATCAGCACGACGGCCCGGGGCTGCTTGGGCGTGCGCGTCCATTTTTCCTTGCCCGATGCCGGCGCGACCTGGAGGCAGATCGACTCCACCGCGGGACTACCGCCGAGGGTCAGAGAGCAGAACAAAGTCAAGGTGGAAAGCATCGTTACCTCGGCCGAGCGCAAGGATTGGGGAAGACGAAGTCGTCTCTCTTCCCGATGATATCACTCTCTTCCCGATGATATCACTAGGTACTTCGACACGCCAGAGCAGGTGTGGTGCGCTTTGGGTTAGCCGCGATCCGCATCGGGAGCGCTTGTAGAACCAGGCCCGCACCAATCCTGTGTTGCCATCAACCCACAAGGAGATTTTGCCATGAAACACATTATCCTGCTCGGCGTCAGTGTGCTGCTGATCGGCGCTGCCGTTTTCGTGAGCCGCGCCAATCGGCCCAGCGCCCCGGACGACGATGCCCGCGCCGCCGTCATCAAGCTATTCCAGAGTCTGAGCGACGAGCAAAAGGCGCTTGCACTGCGCGATGTCAAGGACAAGGATCGCTACACCGAGGCGTTCCCGGCGGTCAAGCGTCCGGGGATCGCGTTCAGCACGCTGAAGGTCGAGCAGCGGACGATGATCAACGATGTCATCAAGGCGATGTGTTCGGAGTACGGCGCCCAACGCTGTCTGGAGATCGCCAAGGAGGGGGGCGAGCGTTACTTGACATTCTTTGGCGAGCCGACCGCGAAGGGGCCGTTCGCCTGGCGCGTCGGTATGCACCATCTGACGCTGGTCTACGCGGATTTCGGACAGGACAAGGCGAATGAATTCGGCCCGATCCTGTTGGGCGGCAACCCCGCGAAGACGATGTGGGAAGCGGAAGAGAAAATCGCTCTCGCACTTTATGCCGCGCTGACGCCGGAGGAAGTCAAGAGTCTCGCGGAGAAAACCAAGGGAGCGTCCTCGGGCTCCGGCGCGTCGCTCGGCAAGGCAGGCGTCAGGATCGGCGACCTCAACGAGAAAGCCCGCAAGCTCGCCGGCAGTCTCTTGCAGAAAAGGCTCGACGTTTTCTCGGCCGATCGCCGCAAGATCATGGAAGGCCTCATCGAGCGCGACGGCGGCGTGGACAATCTGCGCGTTGCCGTCTGGGGCGCCATCACCAAGTCGCACCTGGAAGGCGGGAACTACCACTGGCGCATCGGCTCGGACACAATCGTCTGCGATTGGCAGACCGCGGGCAAGAACCACATCCACATGACGCTGCGCGGCCGAGCCAAAGTTGGCGGTTAGAGATGGAGCGCCAAGCCCCAGGATGAGTCTGCCGCTGGCAGACGATTCCTGGGGGTCAGGTTCACTTCAGCGTCGCCAACGCCTTCCGATCGATGCCTTTGAGCACCGACTGCACAAATTCCGGCGGCACCCCCTTGGCGATGATCTCGATCTGAAACCGCTTGGCGACCATCACGGTCAAGTCGCCGCGCTTGTCCTCCGTGGAATATTTCTCAAGCGATGGATTGCCGTCGATCGTCAAGAATTTCTTGTACCCCTGTTCCGTTTCGCTTTTCAGCCCTGCCGATTCCGGGATCCACTTGTAGAAGGCATCGATCCGGGCAGTGTCGAGGATCTTGACCGTCAGCGACTTGTCCCCGTTGCGGTAGATCCCTTCTGCAAAGCCGTACTTGATGGTGTAGGTCATGTTGGTTTCGTAAGGCATCGCCACGAATTCCGCAGAGTCGGCGAAGGCGTCCTGAGTCTGGTATCCCGCGGGAGCCTTGGGCAAGAGGGGCAGAAGCTTTTCGCAATCGACCGGCTCGACCGGCTTGAGCGTTTCGATCTCCTTGGCCCAATCCGTCGGCTTCTCGGGCGCGGGCGGGTCCTTCTTCTTGTCGTCGGGTTTCTCCACCGGCGTTTTGTCGTCTTTGTCATGCGCGACGATCGGCCCGGGGCCTACCGACTCGCGCTTGCAGCCAACTAGAAACGACAGGGCCAACAACACAGCGATCATACGCATGATGAGCTCCGTCCAAGGTCAGCGGTCACGGGGTCTTCTTGTCGAGCTTCTTGGTCTTCAGTTTCTCCAACAGCGGCCGCACGGCCTCGCTGGGGATGGCATAGCTTTCTACCCGGCCGGCGCGGGCGATGTTGATGCCGAGCACCTGGCCATCGAGGTTGACGAGCGGGCCGCCGCAATCGTTGGGCTTGAGGACCGAGTCGTGCTGGAGGATGATGGGGAAGCCGGTGCGGCGGTCGCTCAGCTTGGAGCCCATCTTGTTCTGCGTGTCGCTCCGCGACGCGCCCCCCTTGGCAGTAGGGTTCTGGATGAGTTTCACCGTGATCTCTTGCTCCTTGCCGGCGCGAAAAATCTTGAGCTTGATCTCGTCGCCGGGCTTGCTGTTGGAGAACACGGCACGGAACTCGTCCACGCTATCCACAGGCTTGCCGTTGTAGGCAAGGATTTGGTCGCCCGCTTTCAGCCCGGCCTCTTGCCCGGGGGCCTTGGGGAGAACCTCTTCGACCTTGACACCGGCGAAGAACGGCTCGAAGGTCACGCCGAGGTAGGCGATTCCCGGACCCATTGAGGTGAATTTCTTTCCGACCTTGATCTCACGGGCCGCCACGCTGATGACGCCGATCGCGACCGGGTCTTTCGACGTGCCGGGCGATGCCACCCAGTGGCCGATCTTGGATGAGTTGCTGTCGGTCCACACCACCGGGATCAGGCCGCCGACGGCGATCTTGAGCATGGCGAGATCGTGCGGCACATCGAAGCCGAACAGCTCGGCATGGACTTCCAGGCCGCTGGAAAATTTGCAGGTGATCTGGCCGGCGCGCAGCTCGCTGTGCTTGGTGAGGATCCAGCCGTCAGCGGTTACGATGGTGCCGAGCGCGACCTCCTTGTCGGCGACCAGCACGCGCACGGTGCTCTCGCCCGGCTTGGCGACGACGCCCTGGAAGAGCTGCACCATCTGCGGGCTCTTGGTCTGCTGAGCGAGCGCCACATCGAGGGCGACCAGCCACAGGCCCAAAACGGCGAGCGCTGCAAAAATACGTTTCATGGCGTAGATCCCTGATGTTAGCCCGAAGCGCAAGCGAGGGACTCCAGCCCTCGCTCGAGCTTCGGGCTAACGTCCTATGGGCGTTTCCCAATCTCCACTTGAAAGGTCAGAACTTCATTACCGCGGAGTACCTCGAGGCTAACCTTATCGCCGGCTTTCTTCGTCTGGATCAGCTTGGGAAGCACCAGTCGCGTGGTGACTTCCTTGTCATCAAATTTACGTATGACGTCCTTGGCCTTCAAGCCGGCCTTGTCGGCGGGGGAGCCGGGCGTGACCGAGAGGATAACACACCCCTCGGCATCGGGATCGGTCATGATGCCGAGGTAGAGTCCTCCCTTGCCGAACTTACCTCCGCCGCCGCCGAGCGTGCCGCCCCAGACCTCTGCTTTGGCAATCTTGTCCCAGTTTTCGCGGAAGGGATTGACCGGGACGTGCATGTTGGCGGTGAGCGGATTGCCGATCCGGCTATTGATACCGATGACGCGCCCGTGCATGTCGAAGAGCGGCCCGCCGGAATCGCCGCCGACGAGGACGGCATCGGTCGTCAAGGTGGTGGCGCCGGTGTTCAGCACACGGCCCAGGCGGACCGGCGGCGTGCGGCCTGGCCTGAACCCGCCGTGATGGGCGATGACGAGGCACCAGTGTCCCTTCTGGAGCTGGGCCGAGTCGCCCATTTCGACGAAGGGCCAATCGCCTGGCGTGGTCATCTTGATCATACCGCTATCGATGCCGTGGTTACCTCCGAGCGTTTTGCCTTTGGCACTTTTGCCGTTGTGGAAATAGATGGTGACGTCGCGGTTGACGGCGCCCGAGACGTGGCCCGCGGTGAGGATGTAGCCATCCTTGGAGACGATGACGCCGCTGCCGGAGCTGGCGCCGACGCGCACCGACACGACCGCGGGCGAGACTTTCTCGACGACCCTGGCGACATGCTCTTGAATCGCCTTCAGATCGTCAACGTTTTCCGGCGACGGCTTGGAAAAGACGGCGGGAAGTTGCTCCGTGATCGGCTTCAACTCAGGAGCCTTGATAACGGGCCGCTTTTTCTCTTCGACCTTCGGCTCCGGCTCTTTCTTTTCCTGAGCAGAAACGACCGGGCCGGGGAGGAGCCAGCAGGTCAGGAGCATTGTGACGAAAACGAGAAGGCGCATCTTGGTGGCCATGGTGAATGCCTGTTATGGACAGGTTGGATATCGTCGGCATGGAACCATGCTATCTTCCCTGATTAACGGGAGCGCGTCGAGGGCTTTTTCAGGAAAAATGGAGTGTGGTTCTCACGCAGAGCATGAGGAGTACACTTACTGAGATCCATTTTGTTCCAGTGGAGCAGCGTCATGAAACGTAGTCTCGTATTTGTTCTGTTCGCCATCCTGGCCACGCCCGCCGCCGCTCAAACCGGAGGCTCGCCGATGAAACTCAAGCAAGAGCAAGCATCCTCGTTTGCCAAGCTCGCGCTCAAGGGCTTGCAGAACGAATACCCGAACAAGCCGGGCCACGTCCTCAATGAGGATGCCGACAACAAGACGCCCAAGGCGCTTCACCCCGCATTTTATGGCTGCTTCGACTGGCACTCGTCCGTGCATGGCCACTGGATGCTCGTGCGTTTGTTGCGCCGCTTCCCGGAGTTGCCGGAGCGAAAGCAAATTCGCGCCGTGCTGGCCGAGCATCTGACGGCGAAAAACTTGCAGATCGAGGCGGACTACTTCAATCAGCCAAATCGCAAGTCGTTCGAGCGTACCTATGGCTGGGCATGGGCGCTGAAACTGGCCGAGGAATTGCACGCCTGGGACGATGCAGAGGGCAAGAAGTGGTCGAAAAACCTGCAACCGCTCACCGACACGCTGGTCGCGCGCTATCGTGCGTTCTTGCCGAAGCAGACGTACCCGATCCGCACGGGCGTGCATCCGAACACGGCATTTGGTCTAGCGTTCGCCCTCGACTATGCGAAGGCCGTCGATCACAAAGCGCTGCGTGACCTGATCGAGGAGCGCGCCCGTACCTACTACGGCAAGGACGCCGACGCCCCCGCGCGCTGGGAGCCGGATGGGAACGACTTCTTTTCGCCGAGCTTGATGGAAGCCGATCTGATGCGCCGCGTCCTGCCGGCCGAAAAGTATGTCGTCTGGCTCAACGGTTACCTGCCCGGAATCGCAAAGTCGGAGCCGAAGACGCTATTCACACCGGCGACCGTGACCGACCGCAGCGACCCGCAGATCGTCCACCTCGACGGCTTGAACCTGAGCCGAGCGTGGTGCATGAACGGCATCGCGTCGGCGTTGCCGAAGGACGATCCGGCGCGCAGGAGGTTGATGGAGTCGGCAGCGGTCCACGCGGAGGCGGCGCTCAAGCACGTTGCCAGCGGCGACTATGCCGGCGAACACTGGTTGGCGTCGTTCGCGGTGTATTTACTGACGGCGGAGTAAATTGGCGGTAAAATGAGGTTGCGCACGCTTTGCTCAGCCGCAAGCGGCGCCGGAGATAGCCATGCCACACTACCAACAACTCGGCTCCATCCCCGCCAAGCGCCACATCGCCCATCGGCTCGGCGGCGGACACAAGGGCGAAGGCATCTACTACGAAGAAGTCGTCACCGTCGGCGGCTTCGGGCGCGCCTACAGCATCGTCTATCACCTGCGCCCGACGACACGCGTCTCCAAGATCGAACCCGCCGGCAGCGTGCCGTTCGACATCATCAACGAAAAAACGCTGCGTCACCATCATCTCAAGAGCGGCAATATGCCGAAGGTGGGCGATCCGATCTCGGGCCGCGTGCCGATCATGGGCAACGACGATGTCATCCTGTCGCGATGCCGACCCGCGTCGCCGCAGCAGGAACTCTTTCGCAATGCCGGCGCCGACGAGGTCATCTTCGTCCATCACGGCAAGGGGACGCTGCACACCATGTTCGGCCCGCTCCCCTTCCGCGAATGCGACTATGTGGTGATCCCGCGCACCACGACCTACCGCATCGTCTTCGACGGCGACGCCGACTTGCTCGTCATCGAATCGACAGGCAGCCTGACGGTGCCGCCGCACTACGTCAACCCCGATGGCCAGATCCGCATGGGCGCACCGTACAGCGAACGCGACTTCCATGGCCCGACGCAGATCGCGTTCATCGACAAGGAGGAGCCGACGCCGGTCGTCATCAAGGACGGCCAGCGCCTGACGCGTTACATCCTCGGCCAGCATCCATTCGACGTGGTCGGCTGGGACGGCATGGTCTACCCATTCACGTTCAACGCCGACGATTTCGAACCGATCACCGGCAAGATCCACCAGCCGCCGCCGGTGCATCAGACGTTCGAGGCGCCGGGCTTCGTGGTCTGCACGTTTGCGCCGCGCATGCTCGACACGCACCCCGATGCCATCAAAGTCCCCTACGCCCACTCGAACGTGCAAGCCGACGAGGTGCTTTACTACGTTCGCGGCCGATTCGGCAGTCGCCGCGGCGTCGAGGAGGCGTCGTTCACGCTGCACCCGCGAGGCATCCCGCACGGCCCCCACCCCGGCACCATCGTCGCTAGCAAGGACGCAAAGTTCACCGACGAGCTGGCCGTGATGCTCGACACCTTCAAGCCGCTCTTGCTGACGAAGCAGGCGCTGGAGCTGGATGACGCGGGGTATCCGTTTAGTTGGGCGGATGGATAATGATTCGAACGGCAGAAGAATACCTTGCAAGCGGCGCTTGCGTTTATCCGTATGTGCATGGACAATCACGGCGTTGCCAATGGCCTACATACCCATCGCATGTGGTGAATGATGCGCGCTCGACGATTCAGCTTTTGGATGGCGCTGCTCGGACTGGCAATTGCGGTGCTTCCTTGGAGTTTCGCCCCAGCAGGTGCAGTCGAGCAAGACGAGAAATCACCGCCCAAACCGTTGCCGGAGAAAGTCGTCTCGGTCTGGGAAGAGGCGGGGGCACAGGTCGGTTGGATGCGATTGGGCCGATATGGTTACATCGAATTCCAAGCAGAGGCGAAACCCCAGTTTGGCGACGTGCCGGCCTTCCAGTTCGAATTCGAGATTGAGTTTCTGCGTGAAGGGGTGCTAAAGAGCCTGCCGTCCCCGCCGGGGCCATTCGGGCTGGACCTCAACAAGATTAAGTTGGCGGACGCGGACCTAAAGGAACTCGCTGGGTTCAAAAACCTACAGATTCTAAAGCTCTCTGGCCGCGGGGTGAGCGACGCAGGGCTGAAAGATTTGTAGCCCTTCACGGGCAGCTGGCTTCGGCTTGCCCGGTTTTCGGCCACTGCTTATCATGTCGCGTTATGACGACCGCAGGGACGCTACCGTGCGCAGGATGCGCCAGGCTGGAACAACAGTTTAAGGAACTCCAAGCTCGGTTTG
>SHZY01000147.1 GCA_009692065.1 Gemmataceae bacterium | reverse complement strand
ACGGTGGAACCTTGTTATCGCCAACGGAGACGGAGGCGCCAAAGAAATAGTCAGCTTGGCTGCCTCAAGCGGCCGATAAGGAGAAATACCACTTCGGGTGACTCACTTTTCGGCCGACCGGCTGCCGCACTTTTCGACCGACGTTTACACACACCGAAGGTCCCCGCAAATCGCATCCCTCCGAAACCGCTCGACAAGGCGGTTCTTGACAAAGTTGGCGTGACCTACGTGCCGCGAGTTCTGGTGGTCACGCCAGGAACCCAGGTCGTGTTCCGAAACCAAAAAAGCCCGTGTCAGGGTTTTCAGGTATCCGGACGTCCGCGGTTCGATCACATCTTCAACTACAATGTTCGTGAAGGCACCGAGCAAACGGTGACGTTCCGCGGCCCAGACATCTGTCCCGTCACTTGCGCATTACGTCCCTATTCAAAAGGGTACGTTCGAGTTGTGGACACGCCTTATTTTGCGGTAACCGATGCCGAAGGCCACTTTGCGATCCGTGACATTCCGAAGGGCGAATACCTTGTGACCGTTTGGCACGAGGGCACGGGCAATCTGTCCAAGGATGCTGGGCCGTCCGAGATTGCTATTACTGAAAAAGGCGACACCGAGCTAACCTATCGGGCGGCTATGCCCAAAATCGGCTTGCCGAAGTGACTACATCCCTGCTCATTTCGGTTGCCGCTTTTTCCAGTCGGCGAGCCACGCATCTGGGTCCCAATAATGCTCCTCTTGGGTTCGAAAAACGTAGGCATGCATAAAGGAACGTGGCCGCCGCCGCTCGCTGGGAAGATCGTACGCCGTGGTGTCGAGTTCGAAAGCAAAACCGAGCGGCAGCGGCTCTTCGGTCGTGGCTTCCTTCCAACCTTTGTTGCCGGCAAACCAGCGGCCGGAAAAATCTCCGAGCACCGTGACATCGAAGCGGGTGATTTGGTTCTTTGCCTTATCGAATTCGATGGTTCCTTCGAGACGGGCATTGTAGCGATTTTCGATGTTTTTTACGAACTTTCGGTCAGGCCAGGTGTGAAGCACGCCAGGCGCTGACAGGAGCACCGAACCGTGTAATCGCATTCGAATCTGATTCGCCGTCACGTCCTCCACGGTAACCTTGAACTGGCCAGCTCGGATTGAGTCCGGCTTCCACGATTCTTCAACGACCCACAGTGTTTGCGGCACCAGTCCGTAAAGCCAAATTCGCTTTGCGAGCTTGGACGGCACGTCCAGAGTGCGTCCTTTTTCCGGGTTGTCAGGAACTAGAGATTTCCATTCCGATTCCTTGAGCCACAGTGAACTGCGCTGTCCGTGGGGCGCATGGGTACGCAGACCGCCAAGATCATCGCCCTCCGGCAAGCGATACTTGAGCTTCGCGTCGCGTCCCAGGGGCCGATCGTAAATCGTCAGCACCAGTCCGCCGGCAGGAGGGGATGGCTGCGGCTTGATCTCGCCATCCACAGGACCCGGCCGGCGTTCCGGTTCCGGCAGCTTCGCATAGGCGTTGACCACTTCCTGGAGGGCGGTTGCCATTCCGTCGGGCCCTTTAACCGTACCTTCCAGCAACCGGCCTGACGAGGTCATCAACACGAGCTGGGTGCCGCGCAGCCAACCCGTGCCTTCATCGGGCCGGGATTTGGCGACGTAGAAACGCTTCCACGACTCTTGATACACGGAATCTTTGGTGTTGATGTACCAGCCAGGCGCAAAGCAGACGAACTTTTCGTTGAGCAGCTTGATCGCCGCATCGGTGTATCGGGCCGAACCACCTGCCAGGTGGTGGGACGCGGCACTTCAGCAAACGCCGAGCGGCTCGTTGTAGCCGGCGCCGCCGGTATAGCAAATGACAATCGGCTTATCCTCCGCGGCCGCTTTCTTTCGCGCAGCCACCACGTCGGTGAGCCATGCGACCTTGAGATGACGCCACTCGCTTTCATGCGGACGGATAAGCGTATGGAGTTGCTCGAAGCTCTTCGAGGTGAGGTCGAGTTTACTCGGCACGACGCGGGCCTTGCTCGGCTCTTGCGCCCACAGAACGGGAGTGGCCAGGGAGGACAGGAGCGTTATCCCAATCATTCTGTAAATCATGACAGACCTCTTGTTTGATCACGGGAAAGGGTTATTTCCATCCATAGTGGCGAAGATTAACGGGCGGCACTCGCTCACCAGGACGATTCCCGGCAAGTTCGAGAAAGACTCCCATGGGCGCGGGACGCAAGCAGACCTCACCGTCGCTAACACGACCGTTCTCTGACGTGGCTCCCCAGCGATCCCCTGCCGCCAGCAGCTCAAAGGAGATGAACTTCTGATCCTTGCGGTGATAGACCGCTCGTCCCATGAGCTTCGTGTCGTATCCGCGGCTTTGCACCTCCGGAACTTTCCAGGCAGAGCCAACCGTATTCTGGGTGAAGAACTTCCCCGTTTGCGAGGTTCGCGTCGCTCCCTGGAAACGCAGCGACACGAAAGCGTCCGTGACTTCAACTACTTCGGCCGTTAAATTTGCTTCCGCGACTGCTTCCTTCGGATAAGAGAGTCCAGAGCCCCGCACGGCGTCGATAAGGTGGAAGCGAGCGAGCCGTTCCACCAACTCCCTCCTGACTGCGTAATTTTTTCCCAGGGTTGGCGTTACGGGCACAAAGGCAATGGCCTCTTCCTTACGAAACCACGCATAATCCATGTTCCACAGATTCCTGTGGTTTGCATCCTTCGGTTCCGGAGCGCCGGGCAGGTCACGGCAGAACAGACGTAGAACGAGGCCGTCTTCAGGATATAGCTTTAGCCGCCCGCCATCACCCCGTTCGGCGACCGCTTTGGCAAACACTTCCTTGGCCAAAAGCCGGTCCGTTGGCGACAGCTTTTTCCATTTTTCCAGCCCTTGTTGCACTAGCTTTTCGACCTTCTTCGCGTCATGGAGGGCTTCATGTGAGCCGGCCAGTAGCACTCCGTTTGGCGCGGCCAGGTAAATGCCCTGATAGGAATAATTGTCCGGGTGCGACTGCTTCTTGATCTTTTGCACGAAGCGGCTTTCAAAATCGGTCCCGTTGTACAGGTGATCGAGTTGGTCGGCCACGGGCACACAATTTTTGGCCAATTCATGCAGCTTGGGGTCTGTCCAGACGAACCGCCTGGAGCTTACTCCGTTCCCTCAGGTGCAGGCGAGCGGATGCCCGTTCAACATCCAGATCAGGATCGGCTTGTCACTCTGTTGGCCCTCGACGATGCCGTCCCAGACCGACGCGCGCCACGAAATTTTCTGCCATGCCAATTCGGTGGCGTTCGGACGCACCAGGTCGCGCAATTTCGTGTATGTCGCATCAGTCAGGTTCACCGTTTTCGGTCCGTTTGCTTCAGGCCCTTCCGCGAAGGCCAGCAGCACGGGCCCAACCAGCAGGGCGGCGATGCTTTTTAACTTGATGACGTCCATAGCTTTCAACACTCCATGTGCTTCACTTGCGCTATTTGAAGTAGTTTTTCGCCGTCGGCGTACGGCCCGGAGGAATCCGGTCCGCAGGCGCGTTGCCGGTGACCAGCTCGAAGGAGATGCCCAGGGGTTGCAACCCTACCCGTGCGGCGCTGTCCGCGATGCCGAGTCGGCCGAAGTGATTACCCATGGCGACCACGTCGAAACGCGTGAAGACTTTCTTCGCGATGTCGTACTCGATGAACCCAAGTAGGCGTGGCTCGTAGCCCCATTGATCGATGCAAGCACACGTTCCCTGGGCAACTGCTTCCGGAGGCTCTTTGCCCAGCTTGGCGAAACCTTCGAGGCGCAGCCGAACCGAGGTCGCGCTGACGGCATCGACCGTCAACGTCAGTTCACCGGCGCGGACCGCCTTCGGCCCGAGCGACGTGGTCTCCCCGTAGACCGAGAGCGGGTTCAAGTGCCAGCGTATCACGCGATCCGTAATTCCGGTCGGCACCGGGAATTTTTCGCCCTGGCGAGGGGAGGCAGGTATGAGCGACTTCCATTCCGCTTCGGTCAGCCACATATGGTCCGGCTGCGCTTGCGGGGTGGTGATGCTGCCCGGGTATGTGCTTTCCAGTTTCTCTTCGGTCTTCTTGCCGTCCTCGTCGTGCCAAAGATCCTTGCCGACCACATAGCGAAGCTTACCCGGACCATCGCGCATGAAGGCGCGGTAGTAGACCTTGATAATCAGGCCCCCCGCTGGCGGAGTCGGTCCAGTGCGCAATGCGTCGATGTCGCCGAGTTCTCCCACCTTGACGGCGCCGCGCGCCCGCTCCACCTCGGGAAGCTTCTTCCATTTTTCCAGCGATTCTTTGGGGGAGCGGCCCAGGATCTTGCCATCAGCGGTCACGTACCAACGCGAGCCGCCGGCGCCAGGGAATTGCATGCCGGCAGAGCGGACGAACTCGCCCACGGCATCCTTGCGATTTTGGTCATAGTTGCTGACGGACACGGCGATGAAGTTTTCCGAGATCAGCGTGAAGGTTTCGTCGGTCCAGAAACGGGGCGCACGGCCCACGCTGCGACCGGCGCTTCAGCAAGCCCCGATACCGGTGGCCCCGCCTCCCGACAGGACGAAGAGCGGCTTCCCCTCCGCCGCGGCCTTTTGACGGGCCGCGTGGAGATCGATCAGCCAAGGAAGCTCCAGCCAGCGGGATTCGCCGGGTTGAGGCCGAATTTGCTTGTGGAGCTGAGAAAAAGTGTCGGCGTTGAGTTTCACGTCATCCGGCGACGGCTGGGCCAGGCCGGTCGACCGGGCTCCGCCCCCCATCAACAGGTTCACGGCTAAAAGGATGCCGGCTACAGGTTTCAACTTGGTTGTTGACATGGTGTTCATCTCCTTGAAAAAATGTACCTACTTCGGACCGAAGTAGGGCCTGGCTGCCGAGGCGCTCCCCGGGGGAACGCGATCGGCGGGACGGTCTCCCTTGACTAACTCGAAAGTGATTCCCAGGGGCTGGCATCCGGGGCGCGCGGCGCCGATAGTGAGACCGACCCTGCCGAATTGATCTCCCAATGCCACCATATCGAAGCGGGTGAAGGCCCGCTTCTGGGGATCGTATTCCAGGAAGCCGAGCAGCTTTGGCTCGTAGCCCCACTGGTCCATGCTGGCAATCTTGCCGGCGAGCACTGTCGGGGACGGTTGCTTGCCGAGTTTGGCATGGCCGTCCAGTCGCAAACGGACTTTGCCCGCGGCCACGGCTTCGACTGTCAGACTCAGCTCGGCGGCACGGACTGAGTCGCGGTCCAGCCCATCGCTATGGCCGTCGTAGACGGACCTCGGGTTCAGGTGTCGGCGCACGAGACGATCGGCGATGCCCGCCGGCACCGGAAACTTGTCGCCCGGGCGCGGGTTGGCCGGCATCAGCGATTTCCATTCGGCCTCCGCGAGCCACATGTGGTCGGGGTGGGCCTGGGGCGTGGTGATTCTCTTGTTGACCAATTTCGCTTCCGTCTTGTCTCCCTTCTCGTCATACCAGAGGTCATCTTCAGTCAGGTAACGGAGCTGGGTGCCCTCGCGCATGAAGGCCAGGTAATAAACCTTCAGGATCAACGTCCCTGGCGGCGGAGTCAGTACAGCGTGCTGCCGATCGACCGCGCCCAGCGCGCCGACTTTGACGGCGCCCGGCGCTCGCTCTGTTTCGGGAAGGGCCTGCCATTTCTCCAGCGCGCCCTTCAAGTCGATCTCCCGCTTGAAACTCGTTTTGCCCTTTTCAACGACAAGGTTGCTCTCGAGGATCTTGCCACCGGGCGTCACACACCAGAGGCAGCCTTCCAATTTCCTGGTTGTGATCCCGGAATCGCGCAGAAATTGCCCGACGGCATCGGTGCGATCGTATTCCAGGACGCTGAGCGACACGGCGACGACGTTCTTCTGCATCAGTTTGGTGTTTTCCTCGGTCCAGAAGGCAGGCGCACGGCCCACCGTTCGGCCGCCGCTTCAACAATCGCCAATGCCGGTTGCGCCCCCGGACGAGTAGATGAACAGTGGTTTCCCTTCGGCCGCGGCCTTCTGCCACGCTTCGTGCAGGTCAAGGAACCACGGAACCTCCATCCACCGCGACTCGCCGAGCTGGGGCTTGATTTGCTTGCCAATCTGGGCGAAAGTCTCGGCATTGAGATTCCCCTCCGCCGGAGTCGGCGGTGCTAGGGCATGTAGCTCGCCAATGCTTCGGATCAACAAACTCGAAGCGAGTAGGACGTAAGCCGCGCGTTTCAGTTTGAACATCAACATGGCTATCTGATTTCCTTGGGGCCGGGTTGGTTGCGAAAAAAGCTAACGTAATTTCTCCGCCGCAAAATAGGCGCGGTACGGTTGTTCCCGATCCATGTGCACCAGAGGCGGGACCCTGTCGATAGCATTGTCGTCGCGCACCAGTTCGAACGAGATCCCCAGCGGCGTGCGACCGGGCCGCTTGAAACGCCCGCCCTCGTAGTCGCCACCCCAATAGTCGCCGGTCGCCACAACGTCGAAGCGAGTGAATGCCTTCTTCTGCGGGTCGTAGGTCAGCCGGCCGTCCAGGCGAGCGTCGTAGCCGCGCTGGGCTTTCACGGGATCGGCATCAGTCGTCAAGAGTGCGGCGCCTTGCAAGCGCATGCGCACGACGGGCGCTACCTCCTCGACGGTCAGCGTCAGCGTGCCGGTGCGTATCTGTTCACGACTCCAGGTGCCCGGCAAGCCGAAGGTGCCGTTGACGAGGTGGTAGCGGAACAGCCGCTTTTGTATGGCGTCGAGGACAGGGAACGTGACGCCCTTTCTCGGCTCGGCCGGCACAAGCGACTTCCATTCCGCCTCGGTGAACCACACATTGAAGTGAGCCGGCTCCGCGTAAACGGGCGCCCAACCGGGATATAGTTCCCGGTCCTTGAGATCTTCCCTGGTAATTCTTGCGAGTTCGCCGCCGTCCTTTTTCAAATTGCGGGCAAAGGAGCGCAGGATCAGGCCTCCGGGCGGCGGTGTGCAGCGCTCGGCCTCGGGCGGCTTGACTTCCTTGCCCGGCGGTAGGGCCTTGCGTTCTTCGTCCGTCAGGAGTTTCCAGTTCTTGAGCCCGGAGTTGAGTGCTTCGCGTGCGCCGCCCCCGCCGTTTCCGCCGGCCAGTTTGGTGCCGCTCGGCGTGGTGAGCACGAAGCAGTTGCCGCCACTGGGATGGCGATTCGCCTTGATGAACTCGCCATCCGCTCCATCGGTCTTGGCCAGCCAGTACAGCATGTGGCCGTTGATCGCTACCGCAACACAGTTCTCCTTCACCAGCGGTGCAACTTGATTGACGCCGAACCGGCCGTCTTGCACTCCCTGGTTTCAGCAAGTGCCGAGCGGTTCGCCGGCCATGTACCATAAGAGGAGCGGTTTGCCTTCCTCTGCAGCTTTTTTCCACGCCGCATAGATATTCGAGCTCGACATCCAGGGGACCTGCATCCACTGCGAATCGTTGGGCCCCGGCGCCATGAGCTGGTGCAGTTTATCAAACGGATCGGCCGGCGCCTTTGTCGCCTCGCCCAGCGCCGGCTGTGCCAGCAATCCAAGGCCGGCGACGGCCAGCACGGTTGCGATCCCTATCCGCTTGGCCAGGTCCATAATTTACCCTCCCTTTGTGTTTCTTGCCCGAGTTGGTCGTTATTACTTGGGACGGACAAAGTATCCGCTCTTCTCCGCAACATAGGCGCCATTGCCGCCCGGTGGAATGCGATCGGAGGGAGCGTCGCCCGCCAACTCGAAGGCGATGAGGATCGGCTGACGGCCGGGCCGTTCGACAGTCAGGCTCTTGCCGTTGGCGTCGCCCCAGCGTCCCCAGACGTCTCCAAGTGCGATCAGGTCGCAGCGCGAAATAACGTTCCGGGTGCGATCGTATTCGACGATGCCGTGTAGCGGAGCTTCGTAGCCAAATGACAGCGGTCCATTCGGACTGGTAGCCTTGTCGGCCTCAAAAATACTGCCAAGGTGTGCGAAACCTTCCACGCGGAAACGAATGCGCTTTTCGCTAACCTCTTCTACAATCAAAGCGAGCTTGGCCGTCCGCAGTTGATTTTTGCCCCAGCCGGCGCCTTCACTGGTTAATCGCCGTGGCATCAGATGAAAGAGGGCCAGACGCTCGCTGACGGCCTTGCCGACTTCGTGCCGTTCCCCCTTGACCGGGTTGGCCGGGATGAGGTCCTGCCACTCCGCCTGGGTGATCCACATGTAGTCGGTGTTCGGCCCAAAAAGATGATTCACTTCGACGAAGGTCTTGACGCCCCCCTGCCAGAGAGGGAAATCCTCAAGGGCGACTTTGCGGTAGGCCCCTTTTTCGTCCCGAGACATTGAGCGGGTGTGGACTTTCAGAACCAGGCCGTTCTTCGGCGGTTCGGGCAGTACGTGTTGATCGGACTTCAGGCTAGCCAACTTGCCCCCAGTTGGCTTGCGTTCCTCCTCGGAAAGCTTGCGGAAGGCGTCGAGGACTTTGGTCGAGGGAAAGTGCCCGAGGTGCTTGCCGCCGGCCGACACGCAGTCCATGTAGCCGCTCGACGTGACCCATTGGCATCCGCACATGCGGAGGAACTCGCCTTCGGGGCTATTGGAGCGCAGGACCCAGGTTGGCACTGCCGCGGCGATGAAGTGTTTCTTGATGAGTGCGATATTGGCATCGTTCCACAGAGAGGCCGCCCGGCCCCCACGCCCCGCCGTTCAGCAACCTGCGGCGGGAGCACCGCCACTCCCTGCCCAGAGGAAAAGCGGCTTACCTTCTGCAGCCGCCTTTTGCCGCGCTTCCCAGACGTTCGGATACCAGGTGATCTCCATCCAGCGCGATTCGCCGGCCTGGGGCTTGATCATCTGGTGCAGTTTGTCAAACTCGGCCGCGGCAAGCTCTCGGGCTTGCTTCTCCTGGGCGATGGCCTGTCGGGGCGGAAAGAAAATCGCCGCAGCCATCGCTGCCAGGAGGAATGTCCATTTCGAAGAATTCGTCGGACGCATGTTTGGTCCTTTCTCCTGTATCAGGAGTCGACGGTTAATCAGTAGCGGTTGGGAACTTGCCTCGGCTAATCGGAACGAACGTTGCGGTGGTGCCGCGTTAGGCGGGATGATTGACTATAAGGGAGCCGGAGGCGGAACGCAAGTCACTACCTCTACTGTGTCTCTGACTTGCCCGAACGTAAGTGCTTATTGTATAAGCTCATTTCAGCGGAATGATTCCGCGGAGGGGAGACGATTCGATGGAGCGACGTTTTCGAATTCGACTGGATGAGTTGCTTGGCGATGCCGAGGTGCGAGCAAGCTTCTTGAACGGAGTGATGCCGCGGCTGGAAACGTTCTTGAAGCCGTTTGTCGCGGCGTTGCAGTCGCCGGAGCAACGCACCAACGCGCACCACTACGTCGAGGGTTTGTTGTCGGACCTGGACAGCAAGGACGCTGAGTCGATCGCCTATCTTCACGATCGCGAGCGGCAGGGGTTGCAGAAATTCATCGGCCAAGCGGAATGGAACCACCGGCCGATGGTGACGGAGCTGGCGAGGCAAATCGCCGCGGAGTTGGGTGAAGACGACGGCGTGTTGGTTTTCGATCCGTCGGCCTTCGCCAAAAAAGGAACGGAGTCGGTCGCCGTTCAGCGACAGTGGTGCGGCCGGCTCGGCAAAATCGAGAACTGCCAGGTCGGCATTTACTTGGGTTATGTCTCGCGGCGCGATCATACGCTGGTGGATTTCCGACTGTTCTTGCCGCAGGAGTGGGCCAAGCGTAAGCGGCGGTGCGCGAAGGCCGGTGTTCCCAAGGAGATTCGTTTCCAGACGCGGCACGAATTGATGTTGGAGATGCTCGACGAACACGGCTCAGTGTTGCCGCACGCGTGGATCGCCGGCGACGATGAATTGGGCCGATCTTCCTGGTTTCGCCAGCAATTACGGGAGCGCAATGATCGCTATTTGTTGGCGGTGCCGTCGAATACGTTGGTGCGTGACTTGAAGGCGCCGGAGCCGCCGTCATCGACACCAGGCGGACGTCTGCGAAAGGTTCCGTTCGTGCGTGTGGATCGCTGGTGTGGGGCGTTGTCGGAGTGGCGATAAGTTGATAAAGCTCGATCCGGCGACAGGATTGTTACTTCAAGTACCCTTTCAAGTTCCCGCGTGCCCCTTGCGGCGGCACCTTGCTGGTTCCGCCCTGGATATCCGTCAGGCTGAAGGCGATCGCCAGCGGGAACCTCCCTTTCGGGGCGCCTTTGGTGAAGTTCCCTTCGCCCCAGAATTCGCCCTTGGCGAGCAGGTCGAACCGGGTCACCTTGCCATCCTTCGCTTCCAGAAAACCCAGGAAGTCGGCTTGATAGCCGCGGTCTCCGGATTTCGTTTCCAGATGAACGGTCCCGGTCAGGCGTCCATCGCGTAGAGTAAGTTCCAGCTTCTTGATCTCCGCCGGGCTCCACATCGGCGGCTCGCCACGCGTGTTATCGATGAGGTGATAGCGCACGAGCCGCTCTTTGACGCTATTCAGTAACCGTCCCATGGCAAGGGCGTCGCCTTCGTCCTTGCGGAGCCAGAGATGATCGCGTCCATTTGACTTGAGATATTGCTGGCCGCGTTGATCGTCCGGAGCGTAGCCGCCGAGCATTTTCGTGGCAACGTCGAGGATGAGGCCGCCCTCAGGCGGAAGCGGCAGAACGTCGCCAGCTTTCACTTCGGCCAACTTGGGGGCCGGCGCGGACTGGTCGAATTTCTTCAATGCTTTGTCCAGCAGATTCTTCACCTGCTTGGCGTCGGCGGTGTTGCTGAAACCGAGCAGCTTGTCGTCGGCCGTGAAGAGATACACGCCTTGAGAGTAGCCTTCCGTACCGCGGCCGGCTTGCTTGAGCACCTTGGCAAACAACTCCCCCTCGGCGTCTTTGCGTTGCCGAAATACGTGCTGATCGACGGCCACCGGCACGAAACGGGTGCCCAGGAGTTTGACTACTTCCGCATCCTGAAAAGCCGACGCACGGTCGGCAACGCCGTTGTTTCAGACGCAGCCGAGCGGATGTCCGCTGCGGCACAGCATGTAGACCGGTTTGTTCTCCTTCGCCGCTTCGCTGCATGCTTGCACGAGCGAAAGCTGCCACGGAAGATTCTGCCACGGCTCCCTGGCGGAGGAAAGTTCCTTGTGGAGTTCGTCGAACCCTTTGTTGGTGATACCGCCGGCATCGGTTCGTGTGGGCATGACCGACCAGAACGCGCTGGTCAAGCAAATTGCTGTGAAAAATAAAGTGAGTTTTCGCACGATAGTCTCGCCCTGGTTTGAGAAAGTGAAAGGATCGCCTTGGCGGGGTTATTTCTTCATTGTCTTCGGATCGCGCTTGCTTGTCCAGAAAATTGCGTTGATAGAGAATCCCGCTTTGGCAACGTATAATATCCGCTTGTAAGGTCGCAACACCCCACCCTGACGCCCTGCCACGGCACTACCTGAGCGTCACGTCTCGCGCCGATTCCAAGGGAGTTACGCATGGCCAGAAAGCAACTCGTCGCCAGCCTGCTCGCATCGGTGGCTGTCACCACACTGCTGGGGGTCCCTGCGTTTGGCCAGGCGCCGAAACGCGCCGTCAATGTGGTAAAGGCCTGGTACACCCCGGTGGAGTTGCTGACCGCCCTTGCTCAGCGTGACGGCATACAGTGGGCGTTGCCCGAAACGCTTGCCGGTCGCGCACTCGTTGGCGAGGCGGCGACGACGGATGACCTGCTCGGCAAGGCTTGCCAGCAGTGGGGCCTAAGCTGGACGCGCAGCAACGGCGTCATCGTGGTCCATCGAACCGGCGACGACCGGCTCAAGAAATTCACGAGCGCTCTCGCAAAAGGGGATCGCGCGGCGGCGTGGGAGCTGGGTTGGCTGCGTGACGGCCGGGCCCTGCCGCCGTTAGCCGACGCACTCGCCAGCAAGGACATCGCTTTGGCCCTGGCCGCGGCGCAAGCGATTGAGGTCCTCGACACGATGGTGCCGCTAGGTCGGGATGAGCGCGTCGATCTTGTGCCAGCTGGCCGGGTCAGTCTCGCGGCTGCCTATCCACACAAAGTGGATCTCGCCGTCTTGCTCGATTCGCCGTATCCTCCGGTGCGCGCTGCGGCCTTGCGTTTGCTGCTCGGGCAAGGAGGCAAGGCCGCAGACGACGCGAAAGCAGGCACGGCCGCCGATCGCAGCGATGCCGTGCTACGCGTGCGGCAGCAGATCTTGCCAATATTGCCGGAAGTGAAAGTTAAGAATTCCCCGCTGCCAGCACCAAAGGATCAAGCGGAACTCAAGGCCGCCTGTGCGAAGATGCTTGAGGAGATTCCCGACCTCGCAAAACGAAGCGAGTGGGAGCAGATGCGGTGGCGCGTGCGAACCATGGCCGCTTGGTCGCGCGCCAATCACGCTGCGGCGACGGAATCGCTCCTGGAGTTGTCCGACACGAAGATCCAATTCGGCTGGTTTCCCGCTTACGTCCACATGCACTTGGCCGCCACAGGCAGTCCCGAAGCCGTCGCCAAACTCAAGCAACTCTTTCCCAAGTTCGAGCGCGGCACCGTGTCGCGCGGACTGGAGCAAGGGTTGTATGGCAATGCGCTGCTGACGTTCACCCGGCCTTATCTGAACGAGCAAACCATCTGCTACGTGACGGCGCGGAAAGCGGGGCGCGAGGCGCGCGACGAGTTGCTCGCGTGGGCCGGCCGCGGCAATGGCGCGGCCATCGATGCCCTCGGCGTCATCGGCGGCTCCGAAGCGGCCGCCGCGCTTCGCACACAGATGGAAAAGGACGACGACGCTACGCTGATCTTTCGCAGCGCGAAGGCTCTGGCGCGAGTCGGCAGCACTGAGGCGTTAGATGCGCTGTTGGCTGCAACCGAAAACGAGGTGCGCGTGCGCCGCCACGCGGCGACTTTGTTCCTAGGCCAGATCGGCGGCCCCAAAGCGATCGTCCGATTGCGAGAATTGCTCGACAAAGACGCCGACCGCCTCGTTCGCGCCGCTGCTACGGATGGCCTGGAGCAAATCGGCGCCAAGGACGACCAAATCGCGGTCGCTGCGTTTCGCAATGCCGATGCCGGCTTTCCCGCGATGGTTCATCAGCCGCGCAATCCGCGTTTCGGCTCCGATTTTCCCGTCAACCAGTGGGTTAATCTGAAGATCCGCATCAGGACCGATTCCGCGTTCGGCGAAATGGGCTGGAACTACGACCTCTCCAATCGCCTCTTCCTCCGTTACGGCGGCTGTAGCGGCTATCACAACGAGCTGACCGTCTTCGACCTCGGCACAGAGCAGTTCATCCAGCGTCGGCCCAATGAGAAGATGGCCGGCTGGGGTGACCGCCGCCTGATTAACGGCTGCACGGCCGGCCGATGCTGGGACCCCATCAGTAAGGTCATGTGGCTCGGCCCCGCCATAGGATCCACCGAACCGAGCCTGGCCGTCTACGACTACTACAACAAGGACGGCGCCTTCCGCTTCTGCAACTACGACCTCGCCACCGATCGCTTCCGCGCGGCCCCCAAGGCCACCTACGCCACGCGCTACGCCTTCGACTGGAAGAACGGCTTGCTCCTGCCCGTCAAATTCACGCACCCCAACCACAAGACCAAGGACTTCTGGGCCTACGACGTCAAAAACAACGCCTGGCTCGACAAAAAGACCGCCGGCGATTATCCGCGTGATCAGGATCACACCACCGCCGCCGTCGACCAAGACACCGGCCTCCTGGTTCTCTACGTCGCCCCCCATCCGGACCGCCCGGTCGAAACCTGGACCTACGATCCGGCCCGCAACGTCTGGAAGAACATGCAACCGAAGGTGCAGCCCGAAGGCGTCCCCGGCGGCGGCTTCGTCTACGACCCCTTCCACAAGCTCCTCTTCTTGCAGAGCGGCAAGAAAGCCACCCAGTACGGCGGCGGCGACGACTCCATCACCTGGACCTACGACGTCCGCACCAACACATGGACCGATCTGAAAGTCAAAACCGGCCCCGGCAATCCCTGGGTCGGCGCCATGGACTACGACCCGGAGCACAACGTCTTCGTCCTCTTCAACCACCGCGACCAACAGGTGTGGGCGTTCCGCTACAAGACGGTGGCGGCCGGCACAAAGGTGAAATGAGCCTTCCTCCTGCGCGCGGGGGACGCCGACCCGCCGGCTTCACCGTGCGGCGCGGCGTCAACGATCTACGCGCCGGCATCGCCGCCGTCAGCGCCCGCCTGGAGGATGGCCGCGTGCGCGTCCTCGAAGGCCGCTGCCCGTGTGGTCAAAATGTAGCCGTTCACGGTCGAATACTGCCGACAGCGCGTACCAGTTGCGTTCGAGAATGGCCAACACTACGTTATGAATGGGAGTACCGGCAGGAAGCGGCTCAGGTGGTGTCGGGCAGCAGGCTCGGGCTGGGTTGATCGGCAAAGTAGG